>JAEZYO010000405.1 GCA_023419055.1 Pseudomonadota bacterium
TGGTTGGTGAAGATCTCCTCCACCTCGGTCCGCGCGACGGCGCCCGCGATGCGCACCCGCACGGAGTGCGAGGCGAGCGTCACCGCGCCGCGCCGCTCGTTCGATTCACCCGGCTTCTTGGCGACGAGCTCACCGAGCCCCCGGTGCACCTCGCTCGTGTCCCGCACCGGAGCGAAAGCGTCCTCACCCCACGCCACGCTGTCGGCGAGGCTCGGGCTCGCCGAGACCGTAGGCGGGTTTCCGGAGGACAGCCGCCCCATCTCCCCCGACCGCACCATCACGCTCTCGCCCGAAGAGTTCTCGAGCGCGACGCTTCCCCGCACGACGTCGACGCTCCCCTCGTTTCCGTCCGCGCTGAGCGCGAACTTCGTACCGGTCACGCGCACGACGCCTCCCGGTAGCTCGAATCGGGCGCCTTCACCGGCTCGCGGCGCGATCTCGGCGATCAACGAGCCGCGAGCCACCTTGGCGCTCCTGCCGGTCGCGGAGAACGTGACTTCCGTGCCGCGATCGAGCAGCAGCACCGAGCCGTCCTCGAGCCCGAGCTCCGCGCGCGTGCGGTAATCCGTTCTGACGCGCGACCCCGCTGGAATGGCCGATTTCTCGTCGAGCTTGCGGCACGCCTGGCCCGCCGGATCGCAAGCCTCGAGCCCGCCGCTTCCGGACAGCCGCGTCACGCTGCCTCGGAAGGCTCTCCCCCGGTGTTCGGGCTCGCTTTCGCTCTCTGGTCCACGCTTCTGTAGTCCGAACAGCGCGAGTCCCGCGACGAGCGCCGTCACTCCGACGCTGATTCGAGTCACGGTTCGCGTTGCTCGCTCGCCGTCGGAAGTCTTCGGTTTCTGAGGTTCAGAGTCGGTCATCGAGCTTGCCTTGGCTGGGAGGAGCGGCCCCTTCGACACGAACGCGCGTCCCCGGGCGGGCTTTCAGGCCCAACCGTTGATGAGAGCAGACGTACGAGCGAGGCGTTCGTTTTATGGAACGTCTCCGGTCGAACCACTTGGCCCCGCGACCTGCTAGAGCAAAAGCTCTAAAAACGCCCTGTAGCGGCGTGGATAAACCCCCTTGAACGACCCCAGGGGGTGAGGTGAGCAATGGTCGGGTAGGTAGCGCCGCGATTGCTGCCTACACTGTCTTACGGATGCCGGAGCTACCCGACGTGACGGTCTACGTGGAGCGCCTCACCGATCTCCTTCGAGGCGAGGTCATCGAGAAGGCGCGCCTGAAGAGCGTCTTCCTCCTCCGCTCGTTCGAGCCTCCGCTCGCTGCGATCGAGGGCAAACAGGTGCTCGGCTTCTCGCGTCTCGGCAAGCGCATCGTTTTCGACCTCGAGGACGAGCTCAGGCTCGTGCTTCACCTGATGATCGCCGGGCGCTTGCACTGGAAGGATCGCGGCGCGCCGCTGAACCGCAAGATCGATCTCTTCGCGCTCGACTTCCGGCACGGCTCGCTCGTGCTCACCGAAGCGGGTACGAAGAAACGCGCGAGCCTGTTCGTCGTGCGAGGGAAAGAAGGGCTGCGCGAGCATGATCGCGGCGGCATCGAACCTCTCGACGCGAGCGTCTCGGAGCTCGCAGAAGCGCTCCGACGTGAGAATCGCACGCTCAAGCGCGCGCTGACCGATCCCCGACTGGTGAGCGGGATCGGTAACGCCTACTCGGACGAGATCCTCCACCGCGCGAAGCTCTCGCCGCTGAAGCGCACGCAAGATCTCGTGCCCGAGGAGCTCGAACGGCTACACGAAGCGACCCACGCCGTGCTCGAGGAGTGGGTCGATCGCCTGCGGGAGGAGTCGAAAGGCTCGTTCCCCGAAGGAGTGACGGCGTTTCGTCCAGAGATGGCCGTGCACGGAAAGTACAAACAGCCGTGCCCCGTGTGTGGCTCGCCGGTGCAGCGCATCGTCTACGCGGCCAACGAGGCGAACTACTGCCCGACGTGTCAGACGGGGGGCCGATTGCTCGCCGATCGAGCCCTATCGCGGCTGCTCGGGGAAGACTGGCCTCGCTCCCTCGAAGAGCTCGAGGAATTGAAGTCCCGAGCGCGCGGCCTCTGATATAAACGGGGCCGTGAGCGCAGAAGCGATCCTGCCCGCGGCGCTGGCCAGCGATCCCCCGCCCTCGCCCCCTTCCGGGCCAGCCGGGCCTTGCGGCGTCACGGTCGTCGACTTCGACTTCGCGAACAAGATCGAGCGCACCATCGAGTTCGGCGACGCGAAGAGCGCGTTCGACGCGGGGCGCTTCGTCTGGGTCGACATCGAGGCGAGCGATCCCGCGGAGGCGCACCGGCTGCTCTCCGCGCTCGAGATCATCGACGAAGAGACGATCGACGACGCGCTCCGTAACGAGCCGTCGACGCGTCATGCGCGCTACGAACAGTACATCCACCTCGTGCTCTCGGGCTGCAGGCAGCGCGACCAACAGTTCGATCTGGAGCGCGTCGACGTCATCATCGCGGAGCGCTTCCTCGCGACCGTGCACCGCGCGCCGGTCGCCTTCTTGAAGACGGTCCGGAGGGACTACCGGTACGACTTCCTGCGCTTCGCCAAGAGCCCGAGCTTTCTGGTCTACGAGCTCTGGGACCACCTGCTCGACAACTACCTCGCCGTGCAGAAGCTGATGGAAGAGCGCGTCGAGGAGCTGCAGCGCGAGCTCAGCCGCGACGACGTGGACGACAGCGTGTTCCGGAAGATCTCCGAGCTCGGGGCGGACCTCTTGCATTTCCGCAAGGTGCTCCTGCCTGCCCGCGCGGTGCTCGTCGACCTATCCTCCCGCCGGAGCCTCTTCATCAGCGAGGCGACCCAGCCCTTCCTCGCCAACATGGTGGGCACGCTCGAGCACGTGCTGCAGGATCTGCTCGTCGATCGCGACATCTTGAGCGAGTCGCTCAACCTCTACATGTCGGTCGTGAGTCACCGCACGAACGAGGTGATGAAGCGGCTCACGGTCGTCAGCGTGATCTTCATGCCGCTCACCTTCTTGTGCGGCGTCTATGGCATGAACTTCGAGGTCTTGCCCGAGCTCCGCTGGCAGTCGGGCTACGCGATGTTCTGGGTCCTGGTCCTGATCATCGTCGGCTCGCTCGTCTATTTGATGCGGCGCGCGCGCCTCTTGTGAGCGGCGCGCATGGGGATCTGGCTTCTGATCGGGCTTCTCTTGGCGGTGACGGCGCTCGGCGTGCTCGAGTATCGCTTGCACCGCAGCGCGCTCGAGAAGATCCCGATCCGCGTGCACGTGAACGGCACGCGCGGGAAATCGAGCGTGACCCGGCTGATCGCGGCGGGGCTCCGCGCGCACGGCGTCGTCACCTGCGCCAAGACCACTGGCACGCTCGCCCGCATGATCTTGCCGGACGGCCGCGAGCTCCCGGTGTTTCGGCCCGCGGGCGCCAACATCATCGAGCAGAAGCGCATCGTCGCCACGGCCACCGAGTTCGGCGCGCAGGCGCTCGTGATCGAGTGCATGGCGGTCACGCCGGAGCTCCAGTCCATCTCCGAGTCGAAGCTGCTCTCGGCCACCCACGGCGTCATCACGAACGCGCGGCCCGATCACCTGGACGTGATGGGGCCAACCTCGCGCGAGGTGGCGCTCGCCCTCTCCGGCATGGTGCCGGTGCGCGGCAAGCTCTTCACGGCCGAGCGCGATCACCTCGCGATCATCGAGGCCGCCGCGAAAGATCGCGGGACGGAGCTCATCCCGGTCTCGCCCGAAGCGGTCGCCGCCGTGAGCCCCGACGATCTCGCGGGCTTTCGCTACACGGAGCACCCCGACAACGTCGCGCTCGCGCTCGCCGTGTGCGCGGACCTCGGCGTGCCCCGGCGCGTCGCCCTGCTCGGCATGCAGCACGCGACGCCGGATCCTGGCGCGCTCACGGTCCATCGCGTGAGCTTCTTCGGCCGCACCCTGGTCTTCTTCAACGCCTTCGCCGCGAACGACCCGGTGTCCACGCAGAAGCTCTGGCGTCTCGCGATCGACGCCACGCCGGAGGTCAGGACTCGCATCGCGATCCTCAACTGCCGCGCCGATCGTCCTGATCGCTCGCTGCAGCTCGGTGCCGAGATCGCGACCTGGGATCCTCCCGACCACATCGTGCTGATGGGCAGCGGCACCTACCTCTTCGCCCGCGAGGCGGCCAAGCGCGGCTACGACGCGGCGCGCCTCCTGTTCGTCGAGGGGCTCGGCGTCGAGGAGATCTTCGAGCGCATCGTGGCGCTGGTCGGAAAATCGGCGCTCCTGGTCGGAATGGGTAATATCGGCGGCCAGGGTCTCGAGCTCGCTCGCTACTTCAGGAACCGCGCGGAGCCCGAGCCCGACGACGACGACGAGCCCCGCGAATCCATACCGCCCTCGAGAGTGGAGTCTGCATCTTGATCGAGCTCTTGCCTCTGAGCGTCGGCATCGGCCTGGTGACGGGCCTCCTGTTCGCCGAGATCTTCGGCGTGGCTGCCGGCGGCATGATCGTCCCTGGCTACCTGGCACTGAGCCTGTCGCACCCGCTCGACGTGCTGCTCACGCTGGGCGCCGCGCTCTTCACGTTCGGCGTCGTGCACACGCTCTCGTCGTTGCTCATCTTGTACGGCCGCCGGCGCACCGTGCTGACGCTGCTCGTCGGGTACCTGGTCGGCGCGTTCCTGCACAGCGCCGCCGCGGACTACCTGGCGCCCGCCGGGACCGAGCTCAGGCTGGTCGGGTTCGTGATCCCGGGGCTCATCGCGCTCTGGATCGAGAGGCAGGGCATCGTCGAGACCCTGGCCGCGCTCCTCACCGCTTCGGCGGTCGTGCGGCTCGTTTTGGTGGTCGTCGGCGTGGAGCTCGCGGTGTGAGGCTCGGATGAAGCGACTCTACCTACGACCGAGCGGTGTATCGCGCCGCGCCCTCTCGCTCATTGCCGCGCTCAGCCTCGCCGTGCTGTTCGCGGTGGAGCGCTTGCCCGTGCTCGAGCGCCAACCATACTTCTCGGAGAAGGTCGCGGCGGCGAGCCTGGCTCTCGAGGCCACGCGAGCGATCCGAGCGGAAAAGCTCGCCAAGGGCCTGCGCATCGATCCGGAGGCCGATCCCGCCGGAACTGGCTTGATCGGCGTCGCCTACTCGAAGGTGACCTCGAACACGGGCGATCTGGTCTCCAAGCGCACCGCCAACAACCCGAACTTCGCGGCGGTGATCGTGCAGTTCCTGCAC
>JAEZYO010000527.1 GCA_023419055.1 Pseudomonadota bacterium
CGTTGCTCGCATCGAAGTGCAAATCTTTCCACGGGGAGGGTTGATGCTCAAGAAGAACGAGGCGGCGAGCGACAAACTCGTCTACCCGCCGCCTCGCGACCCTCGGTAAAGGGCCTGCCTTCGCCTCAGCGCTCGTCCGGCTGGACGAGCTCGGCCTTGCGTGACTGCTCGGCCGCGTCGTCCGCTGCGACCTGTGCGGCGAGCGCGCTGTCGGTCACCGCCGGGATCACCTCGACGCGCTTCTTCCCGAACTCACCCTTCGGCGTGAAGAAGAACGCGAACGCCGGAGCGATCACGGTCTGGACGCTCGCGCGCCCGCGCTTGTGGTAGCCGAACTGGCTGCTCGTGAGGTCGTGCGTCTCCGGCCCGAGCCCCGCTTCCGCGAGCTTGGCCCAGGCGCGCGCCACGGCCGCGTCCGGATCCAGGAGCCCGCCCGCGTTCACGGCGCCTCGCTTCTTCGCGACGGGGGCCACGGAGGTCTCGTAGCTGGTCGCGCGCGCACCGGCACCGAGGTGCACGGTGACCTTGCCGCCCGAGCCGATCACGGGAACGCCGTCGATGTCGGTGTTGAAGGCGACGGCGAAACCGTACACCTCTTCCACCGGCGCCACGCCCTCTCGGTCGTACGCGTTCTTGTAAGTTCGCGTCTTGTAGAGGTGGAGCGAGCCGCGGTTCTCGGCGCGGACCTTGGCCGAGAAGGAGCGGGCCGCGCCGATCAGGGCGGGCACGTCGAGCCGGCCCATGGGGCCGTGACCGACGTGGAAGGCGTCGCGATCGAAGAAGCGCTCGCTGCCGCTCGTGGCGTTGTAGTGGAGCTCCCACGGGCGGCTGCCGAGGAGTGCGTTCACCTTCACCACGTCGCCCTGCGCGACGATCCCGGACTCGGACTGCCCGGACTTTTCGTCCGCCGGAGTCACCACGTCCACCGCGAGCTCCTTCGCCCGGCTCGACAAGCGAGTCACTGGATCTTCCGGAGCGCCGAGGTCGTAGACCGCGAGATCGGCCGCGAGGGCCCTGCGCGCCGACTTCGCTTCCTTCAAGCGTCGGAAGGCGAGCTCGGCCGGCTCGTCACGAAGCTCCCGCTGCGAACCGCGCGCCGCGAGGAGCTCGCGCACCGTGTCGACTCGCGACCCGGCGACGACTTTTTCGCTCTGCTCTCCGACCTGTTCTTCGGTATCCGAAGCGCAGCCGGCCAAGCCGACCGAGCAACCGAGCGCGAGTGCCGCCGTACCGAACGTACGGATGATCTTGGTATTCAACATGTTGTTCCTCATTTCTCAGTTAGCTCGAACGGCTCAACCTTCGTGCCACGACCACGCGCGGTAGCTGTGGAGCTGCGTGTTGGGGCGGCGGGCCCAGCTCTTGGTCATGTTGTCGCGGCGATCGTTGGCGTTGGCGCTGCTGGTGCCGGACGCCACGAGCGAGCCCACGTCGTCGACCCACCAGTCCTCGATGGCCCAGAACCAGCCGGCCTTGAACTTGTCGCCGCCGCTGAACGAGGCTTCCGCGAAGTCCTCGGGCACCTCGTCCGTGTTCTCGCTGTCCGCGGAGAGGCCGCGGTAACCGAACACGATGTCCGTGCCGTAGTAGAACTGATCGCCCCACTGCTGGCCCGGCTGCGTGTGCACGCTGTAGCAGGTGCACAGGATGATCCAGCGGATGTTGCCGGTGGACGAAGCGAACACGCCGGTGCGCTCACCGAGGCGCGTCCTCTCCGAGGTGATGCTGCAGGAGTTGTTCGAGCCGGCGTGGCACATGGGCGCGGAGAACTTCTGAAGCCCCGCGCTGTCGTTGTACGCGGCGCCGTGACCCGAAAAGATGTAGAGCGTGTGGGGGTCGGTGAAGAAGTAGTCCTCGCCGCCGAAGTAGTCTTCCACGAGGTCGGAAGACCACGTGTTGCCGTTGTGGTACCAGTGATCCTTCGTGTGCCCGGCGCTCTGCATCTCGGAGATGAACATGCTCACCTGGTCGTCGGTGTAGCTCAGCCCACCGGCGCTGCTGCAACCGCCGTCGCAACCGGACCAGCTCGTCAAGCTCCCCGCGGCGAACGTGAACGCCATGGCGTTCGCCGGTAGCGCGAACAGCGCAGCCGCCATCACCCAACTCAGTTTGTTTTTCATTCCTCTTCTCTTCTCCACCCCGTCGAGTGGTTTTTGCAACACACGCCAACCCCTCCACTCCGTCGAGTGGTCGAGCTCACTCCACCCATTCGAGTGGTCGAGTTTGTGTACTTCCTCTGCGCTCGCTAGTGCAGCGCTCCTTGCCGAAGCTTTCGCACTCGCGAGACAAAGCCGTGCCGTTCCAACCTCCGCGCTCGCGAAAACGAAGCCCTTCCCGAACTCCACGTCGCGAGACAAAGGTGTGCCGACCGAACCTCCGCGTTCGCGAAGACGAAGCTCCTTCCCGAAACTCCGTGCCGCGACACAAAGGTATGCCTTCGCAGCCTCCACGCTTCGCGAGAACGAGCTACCTTCCGAAGCTCCGTGCCCGCGAGGCAGAGGCTTGTTTTCCCTCCGCTATCTTTCTCCTCCCGCTATCTTTCCTCCCGCTGTCTTTCTCCTCCGCTATTCGGACGTACTGTTCGTGGGTTGATTCAAAGCTCGTTTTTGGCGCAGGACCAACTGGCTCCGGACACACCGCAACTGGCCTCTACGGAAGGGCGAGCACCGAACTCGGCGTCGATGCTTCCGTCGGGTAGAAGCCACACCGTGTTGGTCTCGAAATTTTGCTCTCCCGCCTGCCGATCCGGGCTGAGCCGACAGGCCACTCGCTGGATCGTGCTCTCGACCGTCCCGTCCTCGCGTTCGACGCTGA
>JAEZYO010000531.1 GCA_023419055.1 Pseudomonadota bacterium
GCACCCTGGAGAGGCTGATCACTCGCTATCCGAGCTCTGCTCTGGCGGAGAATGCGATGGTCGAACGCATGCGCTTGCTCAGGGGCGAACAGCAGCGGCGTGAGGCCCTGCGCTACTCGAGAAGCTATCCCCGAGGTTTCGCGCGCGAGGAAGCCGAGCGCATCGGGGCCTCCGAGTGAAACGCCTTCTGGCGTCCGTTGCGGCGTTCACGCTCGGCCTCTCGAGCTGCTACGAGCGCTTCGATTTCGACATCCCCGGTGCTGCCGGTAGCCCTTCCGGTGCCGGCGACGCGGGCTCCTCCGCAACTTCCGGCGACGCGGGCTCCTCCGCAACTGCCGGCGCAGGGGGCGACAGCGCGTCAGCGCGATGCGAAATCGACGCCGATTGCCCGATCCCGACCTTGCGCTGTGATCTCGCTAGCGGCACCTGCTTCCAGTGCGTCGAGGACGCCGACTGCAGCGCCCCGGATAGCCCTCGGTGTGATTCGACGACGCACCGGTGCGTCGAATGTGAGACCGATGAGAGCTGTAGCGACGAATTTCGTTGCGATCTGGTCTCTCGGCACTGCCTGCCTGCGTGTGACTCCGACGGCGAGTGTCCCGCGAGCTACCACGAGTGCGACGAGCGCCGCCGCGTCTGCGTCGAGTGCGACGCAGACCATGAATGCAATGAGCTCGAGGGCGGACCTTTCTGTTTGCTCGGGGGCGCCGGGTGCGGCAATTGCCGGCTCGACGAACACTGCCCGAACGGCGAGCGGTGCGACGCGCTCCGGGGACGGTGTGTCGGCTGCGTCGATTCCCGCGACTGCCCGAGCGGGAGCGCCTGCGATCCCACGACTCAGCTCTGCGTCGAGTACTGAGACGAGCGACCCGAAACTACCCGCGTCATCGCGCACGCTCGAACAGCAGAAGACCCCTAGCGAAGGACGACTTCTTCGAGCTCTGCGCGTGGGGTTGCATCTGAATTGCCCTTTCTCGCAGGCTCGTTGCAGAGAGAGCATGCCGTGCGATTGGCGCTACTAAAGCGCGCGGATCTTGCGCGCCTATTGAGGCTCGACCCGAACGCCTTCCTTCACTCGATCGCCGGGGTGGACGATCACGCGTGCCCCCGCGTCGAGCCCGGAAAGCACCTCGACTTCGGTCTGGCCTCGATGCCCGATCTCGACCGAGGTGAGACGAGCGCGCTCGTCTTCGACGCGGAACACGGCCCATCCCTCGCCACGCCGGAAGAGCGCGCCGTGAGGGACCTTGAGCACGGAATCGGCCTGCCAAATCGAGAGGCTGGCCTCGACGTGGTAGCCATCTCCGAGCGATGCCCAGCGCGCTCGAGGCTCGGTGAGCGCGACGACCACGTTCACGCGCTGTTCGTCGATCCCGAGCGCGGAGGGGCGCGTGAAACCGGAAGGCTCGACCTTGCGAACGCGACCGAGGAGCTTGCCGTCGCCGCCCCAATCCTCGATCTCGACGGGAGTTCCGGGACGGACGCGCACCGCATCCGTCGTGAGGAGGTCGACGACGATCTCGAGCGCAGCGGGGTCTCCCACCTCGAGGAGCGGCGCGGCGGCGGCCACGAACCCTGCGCTCTCCTGTTGAATCCGCAAGATCTGCCCGGACACGGGGGCGAGCACGTCGAGGTGACGAAGCGTCGCGCCCTTTGGCTCCTTGCCCAGGGAGACAGCAGCCCTCCGCACCTCCTCCGCAGCGACCTTGGCCGCGAACTCCGCGGAGGAGAGCTCGTCGGCGCGCATCCGCGCCGCAAACTCGGCCTGGTCGAGCACTTGCCGGGCGATGGAGCCGGTTGTAGCGAGCGGCCGCAGCCGCGCGAGCTCCGTATCGGCGAGCTCCTTGGCATTTCGAGCGCGATCGATCTGCGCGCGGGCCTGGGCAAGAGCCTGATTCGAAGCACCGAGTCGAGCTTCGGCCTCGGCGCGCGCTCGCTCATCCAGGAGGGGAGACGCCGCCGGAGCTATCTCCGCGAGGACGTCGCCTTCCTTTACCGAGTCGCCCGGTTCGAGCGCAATGCGCGCGAGGTTTCCGCTCACGGGCGCCGAGACCAGGTATCGGTCCTTCACGCGCGTGACTCCGCTCTCTTCGACCACGACCGAGAGCGGGCCGCGCACGACGGAAGACAGATCCACGGGCACCGGCCTCGGGCGCAGCGCGAGGGCGGCACCAGTGAGCGCCGCGACCCCGAGAACCGCGAGCAATCCCCTGCGGACGGCGCGGGAGCGCCTCCGGTGCTTCTCCCGTGCACGACGTCGATCCTCGTTCGAAGCATCGGAAAGTCCCCGACGGAGATCGGTCGGCGCGAGATCGTTGGTCGTCGAACTTGCCATGAAGTTACTCCCTGACTTTAAGAACGGCGATGAGGTCGAGCCGGTCGAGTCCCCGGCGCACCCACAGCGCGCTCGCGCCAGAAGCGACGAGCGCTACGGTGGTGGCGAGCAGGTACGTCTTCGCATCGACTACCGCCGTCCAACGAAAGGTTTCCTGATCCACGCTGGCGCGAACGAAGAGCTCGGCCCAGGCTCGCCCGAGCAAGAGGCCGAGCGGGACGGCGAGCGCAACCTCGATCGCCAGCGATCCCAGCAGGATCCAGGAGATCTCGCGCCGTGAGTAGCCGAGCACGCGGAGACTCGCGAGCTCGCGGCTGCGCGCCGCGAGTGCGATCCGGGCGTTATTGTAGACGACCCCGAAGATGACGCTCGAGGCGAGCGCGATCGAGACGAAGGTCCAAACGTCGATGAACGAAGCGTTCGTCTCTCTCAGGCGTCTCATGTCGCCCACCGCGTCCGAGACGTCGACGACCTCGGGTGAGCGCCGCAGCGTCGCCTGCAGATGAGAGAGCTCCGCGGGATCCACATCCAGAAGAAGCGAAGACACCGCGCCGAAATCGCGCTCGAGCTCGCGCACGAGCTCGAGCCTTCCGTAGATCTGAAGCCCGTTGGATTCGTCGAGTAACGCGACGACAGTGGGAGCGACGCGCAGGCGCTGGCCCTCTCGAAGATCGAGCGCGATTCGGTCGCCGACTCGAAGCCCGAGCAGGTCCGCGAGCGTTTTCGTGACGACCACACCCTCGGCGGGAACGGCTACCTCGCGTCCGCCTCGAGCGATCAGGCGACGCAGCGTCCCGTCCTCCGGCAGGCCCAAGAAGACCGCGTCCCGATGTCGGTGCAAGAAGCGCGCACGCACTGGAACCGCGCGGATACCCTCGACGGAGATGACGCCGCGTTCGCGCTCGACCTGTCGAATCACGCGGGGTGAGAGCGGACGCTGGAAGCTGACCGTAAAGTCCTGGCGCTGCTCGCGCCGGAAGGTCCGCTCGAAGTAGCTGTTCACTGAGTCCCAACCGAAGCGCCCCAAGATCAGGAGCGCGACGGCGCCCGCGATCCCGACCGCGGAGAGCAGGGTTCGAAGCGGCCGGCGAGCGACCTCCCGGAGCACCATCATCGCGCTCGGCCCGGCGAACGAGCTCACGTGGAGCCGGTCCAGGAAACCGCGCCGGTAGCGCGCCGGGGCGGTCGGGCGCATCGCTTCAGCGGGCGGCAGGCGAACCGCGGAGCGTACGGCGAACCAAGCACCGGCCAGGGCTCCTAGGCCGCTCCCGAGCACGCCCACGGCCACGAGATCCGGAGCGACATGGAAGCGCAAGCCCGGGATTCGGAACAGGCTCGCGTACGCGTTCATCACGAAGGTGCCGAGGAACGCTCCTCCCAGCAATCCGAGAAGGGCTCCCGGCACCAGCACCACCAGCACCAGCGCCAGATAGTGCCGCGACACCTCGCGGTTCGTGTAGCCGAGCGCTTTCAGCGTCGCCAGCTCGTGACGCTGGAGCCGGACCAGGCGCCCCAGCACGAGATTCAAGAGAAACGCCGCAACGCCGAGAAAGACGGCCGGGATCATGCCCGAGAGCGTCGCTAGCTGGCCGAGCTCGCCGCGCAGGATACGGCTCGAGCTCTGGTGCTCGCGGTCGTACGCTCCGTTCGACCCGAAGGGAGCGAGCAAGCGGTCGACCGCGTCGATGACCGCGGGCGCGGAGGCTCCGGGTTGAAGCCGCAGGCTCACTTCGTTGAACGCGCCCTCCATGCGATAGGCGGAGGCGAGCACGCTCTCGCTCATCCAGAGCACGGCATAGCGCTTCGGATCTTCCACCAGCGCGCCGGGACGCAGCGCATACACGAACTCGGGCGACATCCCGAGACCGACCACGCGGAGCTCCCGGAGCTTGCCGTTCACGACGACCGACAGCGTATCGTCGAGAGCAAGGCCGTGAGCCTGGGCAAACGACTCGAGGACGACCACTTCGTCGCGACCACCAGCCGGCAGCTGCCCGGCCTTGAGCAAGAGCGCGTTCGTGAAAGGTTCCCGTCGGTCCGGCAGCGAGAGCAGGCGACCGTACGCCGGCCACGTCATGCCTTCGATGGGGATGGGGACCTCTTCGGAGACGCGGGTCTGAACCAGCGCGACGCCCGGCACGCGTTCTATCTCTCGCGCCACCGATTGTGGAGCCCTCTCGACGCTCGAGAACACGTGAGCGAAGCGGTATCGGTCGTAATAGAGCGCGAGCGCGCGATCGAGAGAGAGGTACGTGCCGCGGAGGGCCACGAAGCTGACGATCCCGCTGGCGAGGACGAGCGCGATGGTCGCGATCTGACCGCGCAGCTGCCGGAGCTCGCGCAAGAGCTTGCGATCCAGCGCCGTCGGCGCGAACCAGCCTTTCACCACGAGAGCTCGCTTGCCGAGACGCGATCTTCTACCTTCTCCTCGTGTTGGATGCGGCCGTCCGCGAGCGTCACGACCCGCTCTGCCATCCGCGCGATGGGCGCGTTGTGGGTGATGATGGCGGTGGCCGTCGAGAGCTCGCGATTCACCCGCTCCAGCACGTTGAGGACCAGCACGCCGGTCTTGGAGTCGAGCGCGCCGGTCGGCTCGTCGCACAACAAGAGGGACGGCCGCTTGGCGATCGCGCGCGCGATGGCGACCCGCTGTTGTTCGCCTCCGGAGAGCTGCGAAGGAAAGTGGTCCAGGCGGTCCCCGAGCCCCACGAGGTCGAGCGCCTCTTCGGGCTCGAGCGGGTCGTCCGCGATGTCCGTCACCAGCGCGACGTTCTCGCGAGCGGTCAGGCTCGGGACCAAGTTGTAGAACTGGAACACGAAGCCCACGTTTCTGCGGCGATACACCGTGAGATCGTCCTCGGCGGCGCCCGTGAGCTCGTGGTCGCGGAAGAATACGCGGCCCTCGCTCGGCACGTCGAGTCCACCCAGGATGTTCAGGAGCGTCGACTTTCCGCTGCCGGAGGCGCCCAAGAGCACCAGGAGCTCCCCGGGGTGAAGGCTGAAGTCGACGCCGTCGAGCGCACGAACGTCCACGTCGCCCATGCGATAGACTTTTCGCAATCGTTCGCAGCGGAGGACGTCGTTCACGCTTCAGCCCCGGTGCAAGAGGAATGCCGCCCCGCTCGCGTCGCAGGCACTGGGAGCCAGTTGCCCCATCGCGCGCGAAGTTTGCGCACAGCCGCCCTCGAGGCGCGAAATCCGCGTGGACGCGCCGGTTCACGCCCCACCTACGAGGCCGTGCCGCTATCGAGCACTAGCAATACCCGAACCTGGCTCGAAGCTGACGTCGCGAGAGGCGTTTCGCTTCGACGAGCTCGACGCACTACGTGATCTCGGCGGCAGGTCGGCCAGCGGCTGCCGATTCGTCCGGACGCGGTACTTGCCCTCATTGTGCGCCGTAACCATCACTGAGCCGTTCCAGCCGGTCGCGTCGTAGCCGTCCAAGTATCGACGCCTGGCGACTTCTTGCGCGGAAGCGCACCGCCATTTCCTCTTTGGGCTTTCTCGAAAAACGAAGGCGGCGACAAGTTCCGCTCACCGCCCCTTCGAGCTCGCTCGATCGCAGACCTGCTTCGCGCGAGCCGCAGCAGGCGAGCGCGGCGCGAGGCGGGCGAGCTCGGATTGGCCTTCGCTGATGCGGCCGAGTGAGCAGAGCGCCTGAGCGCGGGCTGCGCGACGCTCTTCGGTGAGGAGGCCGCCGGGGAACTTGCGCTGGTGCTCGTCCAGCGTCTTGAGCGCCTCCGCGGCGCGGCCGGCGTTCAGGCTCTTGGTTGCGCTCGAGAGCAGCGCGACCTCTTGGGCCAGGCGATCTTGCTTGGAGCGCGCCGCAGGCGCGGGAGTTTGGGAAGGGGCGACTGCCGGAGTGGACGAGGGCGGAGGAGGGGGAGCTTCGAGCGGCGTGCTGCTCGCGGTCGCGGTGGCTTCCGTGCTCGTGATCGCCGAGCGCACGACCGCAGGTGGACGCTCCGGAAGCTCCGGAGATCGCAGCGCAAAAAACAACATCCCGCCCACGGCACCCAACCCCGCGACGACCCCGGCCACGAGCGGCCAGCTTGCGCCCGCGCCGATGCCGCTGGACGTCGATGCGCCGGAAGCCTCCGGGCCGAGCGCGTCGGGCCCCAGGCGTGACCTTAGGGCGGCGTGAATACGCTCGCGATCGGCGGCGCTCGGGAGCGCTGCGCCCTTACCGGCTTCCACGAGCGCACGAGCTTTGGGACTCAGCAACGACAAGAGCGTCATCTCCTTCCACCGCGCGCTTCGTATCGCGCGAGCGCGGCCTCGAAAGCTTGCCGGGCGGCTCGCAGCCGCGAGTACGCGGTGTTGAGCGGGATCTCGAGCGCTTCCGCGACTTCGGGCACGGTCATCTCTTCGATCTCGACCAGCGTGAACACCTCGCGCTTCGGCTCGTCGAGCTGGGCGAGGAGATAGCCGAGGAGCTCGAGCTCGGAGTTCTTCTCCACGACCTCGGCGGGGGTCGGCTGGTGCGACTCGAGCTCACCGCTCGGCGCTTCGGTCGCGCTTCGGTCGCGCGTGCGCTTGGCTCGCCGGTGCTCGCTCACCGTGCGCCGCACCACCCCGTAGATCCAACTCCGAAGCGCTTCGGGTTGTTTCAGAGTGTGCAGCCTGGCGTAAATCACGATGAAGGCTTCCTGAACCACGTCATCCATGGCACCCGGGTCCACGCCGAGGTGCCGCGCCGACGACCACACGAAGGCGAAATACTGATCGTAGACCGCCTGAAAAGACGGCACGACGGAGGACGAGCCCTCGCCGGAGCTTTCGTTCTCCACGACGGTCAGCGGACGAGCTACCAAGTGTTGGCCTGTGGTCGTTGGCTATCCCTGCAGTGGCAGCGGCGGCCAGGATCCGTCACAGGATCCACTCCGAGCCTACTATTATCGTGACCGCAGCCGGTGCGAGCTCTGCGACGTCCCCGAGCCCGTCGATCGTGATCTGGGGGCGGGAAGCCTCGATGTGTGCGTCGAGGGACGCAACCAGACTGAGCCAGCTCGTCAGGTGCAGCAAGCCTTGAACGCCTGCACTTGGGGCGAGCCAGGTGGCTCGTTGTGAGCGGGGTTCGAGCTCGGGCCCCGTGCCAACGGCCCTGATGTGCTCGATCGAGAGTGTAAGGCAGGGTGCGACGGTGAAGCGCTGCCAGCGGAGCTCCCGGCATCCGCGCGCGGTGACGGTGATGCGATCGACGTCCGCTCCAAAGCCCGGAAAGTCCTCGGAGGCGACGCTCTGCTCCCACCACTTTTCTCCCTCGAGCAAGAAGCGAAAGTCCGCAAACGACACGCCGCCCGCCAAACCGAGGCCAAAACTCGGGTTGGGAAGGGGACCCAGGCTCAGCGCCACGCGCGGTGCCTGAACCAGACCGTGAAGGGCGCGCGACGAGGAAGCGGCGCTGTCTCGAGCGCCGGGAGCGGCCGATTCCGTATCTTCGTCTTCCGTATCTTTCGTCGCTTCTTGGTCTCCTTTCGGCCGACTCTCGCTTCCAGCTCGTTCGGGCGAGGTCCCGTCGCTCTTGCGGGGAGACGTGGAGGGCGAACGGCCCGTCGCGCCCGTCGATCCTTCTGGGGGCAGCTGGGCGAGATCTCCGAGCGGCTCCTCCGAGCGCAGCAAGAGCGCCAGCGTGACCGCTGCTGCCCCGGCGAGATCCGCGCACGACGTGGACTCGATGTTGCGTTCGCCGACGAGATCTCCCGAACGAACGACGAGCATCAAGCGGAAGCGAGAGTCACCCGTCTGGGTGATGGTGCCCGCGGCCGAGAGAGGCTCCTTCGCCGGCCTGGCCGCTCCCACCAGCGCCTCGACTCGCTGACGCACCTGCGCCTGCGCTGGACACCCTGGCGGCGCCGTCCAGGTGAGCTCGAAGCTTTGCACGGGCTGTGCGCGCACAGGGCCGGCGCACAGAAGCCCCGAGAGCGACAGCAGCGCTGCCGGCGCTACGAAGGGCGTCTGCACTCGATCAGCGGCTCGTGCCAATGGTGATGTCGTCCACGTAAACGGTGGCCTGGGGGGGGCTCAAGTAGTTGGCGATGTGGCCGACGTACCATTGCGCCCAGTTGGTATCGTCGGTCAAAAGGCCCGTGAGCTCGACCACCAGCTGCCCATCCTGGTAGAGCGCGACTTCACCCGTCTGGTCCGCGGCACGCCGCAGATAGAACTCGAGGTGAAACCAGGCGCCAATCGGCACCGCCGGCGGATCGGCGCCGTAATAGTTCGTCCCGCGCAGGAAATCGTACACGTACGCTTCGAGGTTCCCGTTGCTCCCGTTACGCAGCGAGACATCCCAGAGGCCATGCTGCGCGGACGGCTCTCCTCCTTGGAAATGGAACAGGTTCCAGATCGAGTTGTTCGTCGAGTGCGCCGGGAGGTAGTACCAGGCGCCATAGTACGCCGCCTCGGGGAGCTCACCCTGAATCAGGCAGCGTGATTGGTAGCTTCCGGTGGCGGTGTCGATCGTGAATGCGGCGGCGGAGTTGCCGGAACGCACGGGTGAGTCGACCAACTCGAAGGTCGCGCCGGGATCCGCGAAGCACGTCCCCCGTCGCTGAAACTCGCAAAAGCCGTTTTCGAAGCCGCTGCTCCAGGGCACAGCGAGTGGATCGGTCGTCGCAGGGGCACCCGCCGCGCCCGCGTCGCAGGAGCCTTCGCCAGCGGTCCCGACCCCACCTTGCCCGCCGGCCTCCGCGCCGCCCTGGCCTGCGAGCCCGTCTTCGTCTTGCCCGCCGAGACCACCTTCTCCGCTGCCCTGCCAGGTGCCGACGACGAGCGTTGGCTCGCACGCCGAGAAGCCGGCGAGCGCGGCCAGCACCGGACCCCAGGCGAGAGTGACCGCGGAGCGGAAAGGCGCAGGGAGCCGGCGGTGTCCGAGCGCATGCGGACCTCTGCGAGCCTTCAGCATGGGCGGGGCGGGCGCGAGGCTATGCCCGTCCTCGTCACCTCGCAAGGCGACTCACCGGCTCGAGTTCGCGCCGAGCCGCTTGTTTTGGGCTGACCGAGAGAAAAGCGCGCCGCGATGACGATTCTTTGACGGATCCAGCGGGCCGGCGCCACTGCTCACCCCTCTCGGTTCATTGAAGCTCCACGGCACCCACATTTACTTCGACGGAAATCGCTCGAGGTTGCCACTGCAGGGTGTCGAGGCGAATGGACGGTTCTACCGAGCTGCCACTCACCGCGAGTTTACCCTTCGACTCGCGACTGAATTCGAGGCCAGGCATCGACGAGCAGCGTCGTCGATTCGAGGCGGTGTTCACGCTCGAGGTCGAGTTCGTGGCGACGACGCTACGTCGCTACGGCGTACCGCCGGCAGACGTCGACGACGCGGTCCAGCAAGTCTTCCTCGTCATTGGTCGGAAGCTCGCCGCCGTCGTTCCCGGATCCGAACGCGGCTTCCTGTTTCGCACCGCGGTGCACGTTGCCGCTCACGTTCGACGCGCGCTCGCCCGCAAGCGCGAGAACTTCGGAGATCTGCCCGAGATCGCCTACGAGCAGGAGGACGCCGAAGAGCTCCTCCACACGCGGCGCGCTCGAGAGCGAATCGGACGCGTCCTCGAGAGGATGAGCTCCGACGTCCGCGCCGTGATCGTGCTGCACGAGATCGAGCACAAGACCATGCTCGAAATTTCGACTGTCCTCGGAGTGCCGAGCGGCACCGTCGCGTCTCGACTTCGAAGAGGTCGCGCTCTCTTGCACCGTGAGATCCGCCGATTCGAGTCTCGAGCCAGCGGCGGATCGATTTCGCGCGGAGCTTCACTTTCTGTGACGGACGCGCGGTGAGTTCGCCACTGCGTGACGGACCCCGACACCGAACACCGATCGTCCATGCGAGCTCTCTTCCGTCCCCTGTTCATTGGCTCGTTACTTCTTTCGCTCTCTTGCGACGCCGAGGATCCCTCCTTCCCGCAGGGTGGTGCCGGCGGCATGGGTACTTCTGGTGCGACCAGCACCGGCGGCACGCCCGGTAGCGGAGGCTCTGGTGGAACGGGAGGCGGGACCGCCGGTGGTACTGCGGGTAGTGCCGGCAGCGCTGGCAGCACCGGTGGCGGTGGGAGCTTTTCGGGCGCGGGCGGCGGTGGTGCTCCGAGCGGCGGGAGCGCAGGAACCGCGGGCGGTTCGGGTGGATCCATTCCTGGTGGAGCGGGCGGTTCGGCGGGGGCTGCCGGGAGCGGTGGTTCCGGCGGCGGACCCGCAACGTTCTCGCCGTGTCCAGAGTCCGGTCCCTGCAAGATCCTCCCGCTCGGCGATTCGATCACCGACGGCGTCGGCTTGAACGGTGGCGGCGGTTACCGCATCGAACTTTTCAGCCTCGCGCTCGCAGACGGGAAGGAAATCACCTTCGTGGGTGGTTCGATGAACGGGCCGCAGATGGTGGACGGCCAGCCTTTCCCGCGTAGCCACGAGGGGCACAGCGGCTGGACGATTCAGCAGATCGACGGCATCACCCCCGCTCCGGCGCTGGACGGTGATCCGCACATCATCCTGCTCCACATCGGCACGAACGACATGTACCAGACGCCGTCGGGGGCACCTGAGCGGCTCGGCACGCTGCTCGATCAGATCCTCGAGGCGGCCCCCGATTCGCTGCTCGTCGTGGCGAAGATCATCCCGTTCCCCGGCGCGTCGGGCGCGGTCAACACCTTCAACAACGCGATCCCGCCGCTCGTCGAGGCTCGCGCGAACGCGGGCAAGCACATCATCCTCGTCGATCAGTTCACCGGCTATCCCACTGACCAGCTCCCGGACGGCGTGCACCCGAACGGGACCGGCTACGCCTGGATGGCGAACACCTGGTACGACGCGATCTCGAGCTACTTGCGCTGAGTCGGCTCCGGCGTCACGCGCCCGGGGTCTGGCTCTTGAACGCGCGCGGTGCGGTGATTAACGAGATCTGCACCGGCGCCACGGTGGTCGCCGGTTCAGAAAGGAGACCAACATGCGCATCTCTCCCAAGCGGGAACCAGAGCGCGCGCTGGCTCGACCGCGCGGCTGGGACCCTTTCGAAACCATGCAGGAGCTGCTCCGCTGGGATCCGTTCCGCTCGAACTCGTCGAGCAGCGTCGAGGACACCTTCGTCCCGACTTTCGAGGTGAAGGAGACCAAGGACGCCTACCACTTCAAGGCGGACGTTCCCGGCATCAAGGAAGAGGATCTGGAGCTTTCAGTCACGGCCAATCGCCTGACTGTCTCCGGGCATCGTGACGAAGAGAAGCGTGACGACGACGATCGCTACTTCACGTACGAGCGTCAGTACGGGAGCTTCTCTCGCTCGTTCACGCTGCCTGACGGCGTCGACACCGAAAGCGTTCAGGCCGAGCTGAAAGACGGCGTCCTCAACGTCATGGTCCCCAAGAAGCCGGAGACCCAGCCCAAGCGCATTCCGCTGCGCTCCGGGGCTCGGCCGAAGGAGCTAGGGAAGGCTTGATCGAGTCGGGCACAGGTGGCGTGAGAGCGTCACCTGTGCCCCGCGTGGCGATCGAGCTCGTAAGGGGCGCTCAGTGGGCGAACGTGCAGGTGTTGCCCGCGCCGCAGTCCGAGGACGTGACCGCGGCCTTGACCTGCGACGCCGGCATCGCCGTGTACGTGTACGGGATGGTGAACACCGCGCCCGTCGAGGCGTTCAGATCTTTGCCGGTGCCCTGGTTCCCGATCCCTTTCCAGCCTCGCGGGCTGCCCATATCGGTGAAGATGGAGCGGTCCTCGTCGTAGACCGAATTTTCGGCGATGAGCGCCATGTCCTTGCCCACGCCGTGGATCTGGCCGCCGCCGGTGTTGTGATAGTTGTTCAGCATGTGGACGTTGCCGAAGCGTCCACGTGGTTGGCGCGAGTCGACGCGCTCACCCCAGTGGCTGTTCATGTACGTGATGCGCAGCTTGCCGACGCTCACGGGCTCGTCGTCACTGCCGGCGATGAGGTTCGAGAAGCGGTGTTCCTTCGCGTACGTATAGTGGAAGTGCGA
>JAEZYO010000615.1 GCA_023419055.1 Pseudomonadota bacterium
CCCCCGCGGCGAACCCGTTCGAGCAGGCGCAGTCCTACAATCCTTTCGCGAGTGGTGCGGCGGCGGCGGCTCGCCACGATGCGCTCCACGTGCCGGATGACGCGCCTCCCGGCACCTACACGTACACGATGATCAAGAGCGGCCCGGACGTGAGCCCGGACGAGGTCGAGATCCCGTACGTCCAGGCCGTCGAAGTGATGGTGCTCTGGGGCACGAACGTGCTCCACGTCTCGCACCTCGCGCCGCCTCGGAACTTCTACGTGGGTGAGGAGCAGGGCAAGAACTTCGCCTGCGACTTCTTCATCCCGAGCGAGAAGATCGGAACCACCCGCCTACCGGTGGTGGTGGGCGATCGCGCTTCGATCTCCGTGGTCATTCCGCCGGGCGCGCGCGGCCACATCGAGCTGCCAGGTCAGCCTCGCATGAGCCTCGACGAGGTTCGTCCTCGCGCGCAACCGAGCGCCGAGGTCGCCGGTGGGCACCAGGTCGCGCTCCCGGGCGGCGGCAAGGCGCGCGTCGAGATCGGTGACTTCGTGTTCCAGATCGCCGCGGTGAACGCGGGCAAGCCGGTGAAGAAGGGTATCGGCACCGGCTTCGACTGGAACGTGGCGATGTACTTCGGCCTCTCGTTCCTGTCCTTCGGCGGCTTCCTCGCCGCGATGGCGTTCTTCGTTCCGCCGCTCGGTCTCACCGACGACGAGGACCTCGACAAGGACGCCCTCTACCTCATGCAGCAGTACCTGAAGTCTGCTGCAGAGCGTGAGCAGGAGGAGAAGGAAGCCGAGGTCGTCGAAGAGACGCAGGACAACAAGGAAGGTGGCACCGGTACCCGAGCCAAGGGTGAAGAAGGCTCGATGGGTAACCCCACCACCAAGGCGACCAACAAGCGCTACGCGGTCCAGGGTCCGAAGGACAACGCGGATCCGCACATCGCGCGTCAGGCCGCCCTCCGTGAGGCCGTCGAGTTCGGCATGATCGGCCTCCTCAACACGGGTGCAGCGGGTGACCCCAACGCACCGACCGCGCCGTGGGGACGTGACACGTCGCTCGGTACCGACGACATCAGCGCCCGCGGTAACATGTGGGGCGACGAGATTGGCGACGCCTTCGGCGCCGGCGGTCTCGGCCTCTCGGGCATCGGCGAGGGCGGCGGTGGTCGCGGCGAGGGTATCGGTCTCGGCAACATCGGCACGCTCGGACATGGCGCCGGTGTGGGTACGGGTCAGGGCTTCGGCGCTGGCCACGGCCGACTCGGTGGCTCGCACAAGACCTCCGCTCCGAAGGTGCGCATGGGCGCTACCACGGTGAGCGGTCGTCTCCCGCCCGAGGTCATTCAGCGTATCGTTCGCCAGAACTTCGGCCGTTTCCGTATGTGTTACGAGCAGGGTCTGGCCCGTAACCCGAACCTCGAAGGTCGCGTCGCGGCGCGCTTCGTCATCGGCCGTGACGGTGCGGTTTCGAACGTTTCGAACGGTGGGTCGGATCTCCCGGATAGCGGCGTGGTGAGCTGCGTGCTCTCCGCGTTCTACGGCTTGAGCTTTCCGCAGCCGGAAGGCGGTATCGTCACCGTCGTCTACCCGATCATGCTCGCACCCGGTTGAGCCAAAGCTCACAGCGGTGACACGGACGCGCGGCTCGGAAACGGGTCGCGCGTTCTGTCTTTTTGTCTAGGCGGCCGACGGGGCGCGCGCGTTCCTGACGTTTCGAACCGGTGCCGATGGCGAGGAGCGCGGGGCGCTGGGGTCGAGTTGGGAGTTTCGAGCGCTCGACACGAAGCCATCACACATGCTCCGACGCGGCGAGTGAGCCGAGGCCGAAGTGCCGAGAAACGCCGGCAAATCCGCCATGTCTAGAGTACGATGCAGCTTTACTCCATGCCGCCCGTGCGCCTATGCTCGTGTGCCTCGCAAGAGCGGCATGAAGAGATCGGAAGCGAGCTCGAGGACAAGCGATGCAGCGAAAATGCGAGCGTTTACCGACGCAAGCATGCTTTGCTGACGGATGCAGCGGAACTGTCCGAGAGCAACAAGCTGAAGACCTCAACCTGCTGACCCCGCCACCGCGAAGCGGTGGGTTCAAGTCTTCTGCCACCCAGGCTGTCGTTTGATGCAGTCGAAACTCGAAACGGAGCACAGCGGAGCCGGTAAGAACCGGGATCGCTGGACCACGAAAGAGGGAACTATAGCGATGAAACTCCGGAACTTCACTCACGTTGCGTTGCTCACGACAGGTCTCGTGGCACAGCTTCTCGTCGGCACTGGTTGTAGCCGCGATCACATCGAAGCCATCAACCTCGCGAACGAAGGCGATCAATCCGTCAAGGTGAACGTCGAAGGCGCGATTCAGAAGTACGAGCAGGCGATTCAACTCGACGCGACGAATCACCGCATCCTCTGGAAGCTCGCGACTGCGTACGAGAAGAAAGAAGATTGGGACAAGATGGCGTCGACGTTGTCGCGCGCCGTGCAGGTCGCGCCCGACTTCGCGAACTACTGGTACAAGCGCGGCTACGCGCTCGTGCGCCAGGCTGAAGCGGGCAACCCCGACGCCTACAACCAGGCGAAGGAGCCGCTGAAGAAGTGCATCGAGAAAGATCCGAACATCGCCGAGTGCTACAACCTGATGGGGCAGGCGCTCGAGTTCACCGATGACGAGCAGGGCGCCGTCGAGAACTACACGAAGGCGATCGAGCACGATCCGACGAAGGGCTTCTTCTACACGGACCTCGCGGACATGTACCTCCGCTTCAAGATGGGGAAGGAAGCGGAGCAGGTGCTCAAAGAGGGGACCAAGCTCGTTCCGCCGGACGAGAAGAACCTCGACAAGCTCTACAACATGAACCTCCTGCTCTCGCAGACCGCGCAGATGCGGGGCGATCAGGACGGGCAGCTCGCGGCGCTCGAGCAAGCCGAGAAGTTTGCCGGCGAGAAGCACCCCGAGTCGTCGTTCAACCTCGGCAGCACGTACGCGAACCTCAACCCTCCGCAGAAGGAGAAGGCCGTGCGTCTGCTCAGCCAGTTCCAGAAGCGCGTCTGCCGCGGCGCGGGCGCGACGAAGTTCAAGGAGCAGTGCGAGACGACTTCGTCTCTGCTCCAGAAGCTCGGGACGTGAACGGAGCGCTCTTTCACGCAAGTTCGTTCACCAGCCTGGTCGTCTTGTATCCGATGGGCCCGCTTCAGCGTCACTGGAGCGGGCCTTCGGAGTTGTTTGGATGAGGCGGAGCGCGGTCGATCGCTTCGCGCAGCTAGTGAGTTTGGCGTCTCAGTAGGTCGCCCGAGGAAGCATGGATCTAGAGCAGCGTCTGAAACAGCTTGAGAGCTATCAGGATTGGCAGGGCGTGGTCGAAACGCTGGAGCAAGGGATCTCCAGCGCTCAAGATGCCGCGACCAAGGCCGGTCTGCACCTTCGCCTCGGCCGCGTCTTGCATCGTCATTTCCTGCAAGGCGTGCGCGCGCTGAAGCACTTCCAGGACGCGTACAAGCAGAACTCGGCGCTCACGGAAGCGCTCGCCGAAGCGCGCAACATCTACTGGGAGCTCGGCAAGCTCAACATGGTGCAGAAGCTCCTCGAGCTGCAGCTCAAGGGCGCTTCCGACAACGCCACCAAGAAGACGCTCTATCGCGAGCTCGGCGACGTGCTCGTCGATCTCGGTGACTACGATCGCGCCACCGAGTCTTACGCGAAGGCGCTCCAGAGCTCCGACGGCAATCCCGGTGAGATCCCGGAGCTCTTGCAGGACGTACAGCTCGGCCCCGATGACTGGCAGGATCGCATGGGCGAGCTCCTGCGTCGCGCGCACGCTGCCGCGACCGGGGAGGAGAAGGCCGCCATGTTCTTGCGCGCGGCGCGCATCGTTCGCCGCTTCGCGCCGGACGACGCCGAGGGCATTCTCGGCATGGCGTACGCCGCCGATCCGAAGAACTCGGCCGTAGCCGCGACCTACGAGGGGCTGCTCGCGGAGTCTCAGCGCAGCGAGAAGATCCTCGAAACTCAGCGCGAGTCGCTGAAGGGGATCAACGACACCGCCGAGAAGTCCACGGCGGCGTACCAGTTCGGCACGCGCTGGGCGCTCCGACACCAGAACGTCGAGGTGGGCACTCAGCTCATCGAGGAGGCGCTCCGGCTCGATCCGACGCGCGAGGAAGCCTTCACGTTCCTGCGTGACGCTTGGGGCACGAAA
The DNA here is from genome assembly GCA_023419055.1 of Pseudomonadota bacterium. The sequence goes on from JAEZYO010000615.1 coordinate 4,181, forward strand.
GGGGGCGATTGGGATCGCGTCGTGCGGCTCGCCGACGAGCTCTCGGATCGCTCGAACTTGGGTGACAAGGCAGGGTACCTGCTGGCCCAGGCGGGGCTCCTCACGTGGAAAGAGCGCGGTGATCTGATCCGCGCGCGCCGCTTCTTCGAGCGCCTCGCGCGCCTCCAGCCGGCGAACCCGGCGCTCGCCG
>JAEZYO010000662.1 GCA_023419055.1 Pseudomonadota bacterium
CGTACGCTTCCTCGATCACGCGCTCGAGCGTGCCCTCGAGCGCCACGTACGGGTAAACCTTCTTGCCCGTCACGAACTCGATCTCGTCGACGACCTTCGTCTCGCGCGGGTTCGCCATCGCGATGAAGATGCGGTCCTCGCGCACCAGGACCGGCAAGATCAGATGCTTTTCGGCGATCTCGCGCGGCAAGAGCTCGAGGTTCTCGAGCTTCAAGCAGATCTGGTTCAGATCGATGCCGGGTATGCCGTGTTGCTCGCTCAACGCCTTCAGCGCCGAGACGTCGCTGATCGTGCCGTCCGCGGCGAGCCGAGAGGCGAGCCTCCCGCCGCGACGCTCGGCCAGGGCACGCTCGAGCTGCTCCTGACTGAGCGCCCGCTGGCGCAGGAGGATCTTGCCGATCTGCTTTTTCTCGCTCATCCGCTCTTCGGATTATCCACGAAAATCGTGGCCGCGCGCGACAGACTTGAAAATGATCGACGCCCGGTGCCCGGGGTCAGGCGGGCGACTCGGCGTCCTTCTCGTCCGCAAGCTCACGCAGGGTGGCCGCGGCCCAGCTGTCGTAGCGGCCCTCGAGCACCGCCTGACGCGCCTCTCTCACGAGGCCGGCATAGAAGGTGAGATTGTGTAGGGTGAGCATGCGCGCGCCGAGGATCTCCCCGGCGACGTACAAGTGCCGCAAATACCCGCGCGAGTAGCCGCGGTGACAAGCTGGGCAAGGGCACTCGGGGTCGAGCGGCTCACGCGCATCCCTGTAGCGCGCATTTTTGATCACCACTTTTCCACTCCGCACGAACGCCTGGCCATTTCTCGCGTTGCGAGTCGGCATGACGCAGTCGAACATGTCCACGCCACAGCCGATGGCCTTCACCAGATCGGCGGGGGTGCCGACACCCATGAGGTAGTGCGGGCGTTCCCGAGGGAGTAGAGGTGCGAGCTCCCGGAGGGTCTCGTGCATGCTCTGGTTCGACTCGCCGACGCTGAAACCACCCAGCGCGATGCCCTCGAACGGCAAGCGACCGAGCGCCTCGAGGTGCATCATCCGAAGGTCGACCGCCGTGCCGCCTTGGACGATACCGAACACCGCCTGACCGGGAGCGCGCGCAGCCAGGCACCGCTCGGCCCAGCGCGTGGTGCGTTGCACCGCCGCCTCGAGCTCCGCCCTCGGCGAACCGCCTGGCGGACAGATGTCGAGCTGCATCGCGATGTCGGACCCGAGCAGCCCCTGCACGCGCATGGCCTCCTCCGGCGAAAGCAGCAAGCGACGGCCGTCGAGGTGCGACGAGAATTCGAAGCCGGCTTCGGAGACCTTGACGCGCTCGGCGAGCGAGAAGGCTTGAAATCCGCCCGAATCAGTCGTGATGGCGTGCGGGTAACGCGAAAACTCGTGGAGGCCACCGTGGGACGCGACGAGCTCGGCCCCCGGTCGCTGCCACAGGTGGTACGTGTTCATGATCACCATGCGCGCCCCGGTCGCGCTGATGTCCTCCGCCGAGAGGGCCTTCACCGCGGCCTGTGTCCCGACCGGCATGAAGAGCGGCGTCGGAACCTCGCCGTGGCGGGTGCGGAGCACGCCGGCCCGCGCGAAGCCGCTGGTTGCTTGAAGCTCGAAGAAGGTCATGCGCGCCTCGGGATCCACATCGCGTCACCGTACGAGAGAAAACGGTAAGAAGCGGCGAGGGCCGCGGCGTACGCCGCGCGAGCCCGCTCGATGCCGGTGAACGCCGAGACCAGCGCGAGCAGCGTGCTCCGCGGTTGGTGGAAGTTCGTGAGCAGCGAGTCCACGACTCGGAACCGATAACCCGGTTGGATGAGGAGGCGGGTCTCCCCCGCTCCCGCACGGACGAGGCCGTCGCGCTCCGGATCCGCGACGCTCTCCAGCGCTCGCACCACCGTGGTGCCCACCGCCACCACTCGCCCGCCGCGGGCGCGAGCTTTCGCGATGCGCTCCGCGAGCTCCGGTGACACCGCGAAGCGCTCGGAGTGCATCGGGTGCTGGTCGAGGTCTTCGGCCTCGACGGGCCGAAACGTGCCGAGCCCGACCTCGAGCTCCACGCGGCCGAGCTCGACGCCCCGCGCCTCGAGCCGCGCGAAGGCTTCGGGCGTGAGGTGGAGCCCCGCCGTCGGAGCGGCGACCGAGCCCGTTCGGCGGGCGTACACCGTCTGATAGCGCTCCACGTCCTCGGGCTCGTCGAGCCGCCCGAGGTACGGCGGGATCGGCACGTGACCGTTCCTCTCGAGCCAGGCCTCGACCCCGCCCGGTGCCCATACGTCGAGGGTGAGAATGCCCGCCTCGTCACGATTCGAGACCTCCGCGACGAGCTCGCCCGCGTCGATCCGCGTCCCTGGGCGCAGCGGCTTGCTGGCTCGCCCGAGCGCCGCCCAGCGCTCGCTCCCGGGCCTCGTCTCGGCGTTCGGGAGCGGCTGCAAGAAGAAGAGCTCGATCCTACCCCCCGAGCCGTGGCGCAGCCCGAAGATGCGGGCGCGCCGCACGCGGGTATCGTTCACGACCAAGAGCGACCCTTCGGGCACGAGCTCGGCGAACTCGACCACCTTGCGGTGTTCGAGAGAGTCCGGATGAACGACCAAGAGCCGCGCGCCGTCTCGGCGTTCGGCGGGATGCCGGGCGATCCTGTCCTCGGGCAGATCGTAGTCGAAGAGCTCGGTTCTCACGCGTGGGGGCGGACCGTATCAGGCTTCGACGCCCGTTCAAGGAGCCGCCGCCAGCGCCTCTCCGGACCGGTCTTGCGCCGTCAGCGGCCTTCCCAGGTGATCCCGAGCCTCGTCATCTTGCGCCAGAGCGTCGTGGGGCTGATGTCGAGCAGCTCGGCCGCTCGCTCACGGCTCCCGTCGCACGACCGCAGCGCCGCCTCCACGGCCTGGCGCTCGGCGTCGTCGACGAGGTCGGCGAGCGTCCGCCCTTCGGGGCGCTTGGCGGGTCGCGGCGCCTGCGGCAAGAGGTCGTCGATCCGGATGGTCCCGCTCGAACAGAGCGCCACGGACTGCTCGACCATGTTCTCGAGCTCGCGCACGTTGCCCGGGTAGTCGTAGTTGATGAGCTGCTCCATCACGCCCTCCCCGAGCCGCGCGCGAGTGTTCATCTTCCGGTTGTACTTCTCGAGGAAGAACTCGAAGAGCTGCGGAATGTCCTCGCGGCGCTCCCGGAGCGGCAAGAGCTGGAAGCGAACTACGTTGAGCCGGTAGTAGAGATCCTGGCGAAAGCGCCGCTCCTCCACCGCGAGCGAAAGATCCGCGTTCGTGGCCGCGACCACGCGGATGTCGACGTGGATGGGCTTGTTCTCGCCGAGCCTCCGGATCTCACCCTCCTGGATGGCGCGGAGCAGCTTGGCCTGGAACGACGGCGTCGTCTCGGCGATCTCGTCGAAGAAGAAGGTTCCTCCGTCGGCCTCCTCGAACAGGCCCTTGCGCGCCGCGGCGGCCCCCGTGAACGCGCCGCGGGCGTGCCCGAAGAGCTCGCTCTCGAGCAGCGTCTCGCTGATGGCCGCGCAGTTGACGGTGACGAACGGCTTGTCGCTGCGCTTGCTGTTCGCGTGCACCGCGCGCGCCACGAGCTCCTTGCCGGTGCCGCTCTCTCCCGTAATGAGCACGGTGGCGTCGGACGGAGCGATCTTGACGACGCGCGTGAGGACGTCACGGATCGCCTGCGAGCGCCCCACGATCTTCTCGAGGTGGTAGCGCTCCTTGAACTCTTGCTGCAGGAGCTGGAACTGGCCGTGGAGGCGCCGGCTCTCCATCGCCTTGCTGACCTTCACCAGGAGCTCCTGCTCGGTGAAAGGCTTTTGGATGTAGTCGAACGCCCCCGTCCGCATGGCCTCGACGGCGCTCTCGATGGTGCCGTAGGCGGTCATCACGATCACCTCGGTCATCGGCTGCGCCTCTTTCACGGCGCGGAGGACCTCCATGCCGTCGCAGTCTCCCATGCGCAGATCCGTGATCACGACGTCGTAGGCTCCCGTCGTGCCGACGTCGCGCCCGTGCACGCCATCCGCACCTTCGTCGACCTCGTAGCCGATGCCGCGGAGCATCATGGCGAGGGTGGTGCGCATGTTGCGCTGATCGTCGACGACCAGGATCTTGCCGAGCCGCCGCGACTCGCTTGCCTCCCCTTGATCGACGCCGTAGCGCCCTTTCGCATCGAAACCAGACTGAGCCGTGACCAAAAACTCCTGGTCCGACCTGTCTACCGCCGGAGCCCCGCCCAACTTACGCGCACCATCCCGGCGCTGGCAAGCGTCAGCGGCTCATCATCACGATGACGATGAGCGCGATGGCGAGACCCGCGGCGCCGATGATGTAGCCCGCCAGGGCGACCCGACTCGCGAGATCGGGGGGCGCCGGTGTTCGCAGCGCCGGTCGCGAAATTGGACCGCTCGGCGGGCCGACGGCGCTCCGTCCCGTTCCGGTCACCGCGCTCGCGCCGGTGACCCCCGTTACCGTAAAGCGTTCCTTTCCGGTCGGAGTGAAGGCCGACTCGGCGGAGAGCAGATCGCCTGATGGGCCCCCGCCAGCCGCCAGCGCCTTCAAGGATGCGCGCACCGCCTTGCGCCGTTGCTCGATGCGCTCACCCAGCACGCGCTTGAGCAAGCCAGCGATGCCGCTCTCCGGCACCACCATGTGCTGCGACTTCAGGAAGGCGCGGAGATCCGACTCGAGCTCTGCGGCAGACTGATAGCGCTTCTGCACGTCGCGCTCGAGCGCCCGGAGCACGATGCGCTCGAGCTCTGCCGGGTACTTCGGATCGATGCTGGTCGGCTTCGGGAGCTGACCCGACACGATGAGCTTCAGCGTCTCGATGTCGCTCTCGCCTCGAAACAGGCGACGACTCGTCGTGAGCTCGAAGAGGACGATGCCGAGCGAGAAGATGTCGCTCCGGCGATCGACGGGCTTGCCGAGCGCTTGCTCCGGCGACATGTACCCGAACTTCCCCTTCAGCTGGCCCGCTCGCGTGGCCTCGCTGACGCGACCGACCGCTTTCGCCACGCCGAAGTCGACGAGCTTGATGGCCCCGTTCGTGCCGATCAGGATGTTGTGAGGGGAGATATCCCGGTGGACGACGCCGCGGAGCTCGCCCTTCTCGTCTCGGAGCTCGTGCGCGGCGTGGAGGCCCGCCGCGGCCTCGGCGATGATTTGCACCGCCATCTCCGGAGGGATCGCGCGCCGCTTGCCTGCTTCCGCGATGACGGTGT
>JAEZYO010000684.1 GCA_023419055.1 Pseudomonadota bacterium
CGTTGCGGGTCTCGATGCTGAGCGGGCCCCCTCGCGGCATCGCGTCGCGCGCGTTGACCGACAGGTTCACCAACACTTGTTCGAGCTGCCCGGGATCCGCCTTGACCTGAGCGAGGCGCGGATCGAGCACGACCACGAGCTCGATGTCCTCTCCAATCAGCCGCCTCAGCATCTTCTCCGTTTCTGTGACGACGGAGTTCAGGTCGAGCACCTTGGGCTCGAGCAGCTGCTGACGGCTGAACGCCAGCAACTGTCGAATCAGCGCTCGGGCCCGCGCCCCGGCCCTGTGGATCTCGAGCACTAGTTCCCGCATGGGGTTTCGCGGCGCGAGATCGTTCAGGAGCAGGTCGCTATAACCGCTGATGACGGTGAGGAGGTTATTGAAATCGTGGGCCACACCACCCGCGAGCGTGCCTATCGCTTCCATCTTCTGCGCTTGCCGGAACTGCTCTTCGAGCCGCCGGCGAGCGGTCACGTCCTGACTCACCCCGATCAATCGCAGCACGCGACCTCGATGGTCCAGCTCCGGCTCGACCCTTCCCAGCACCCACTTCACCTCTTCGCCGACGACGAACCTGAGCTCCATCTCGAACGGCACACCACGCGCGGCGCCCTCCAGGGCCTCTTGCACGCGGGCACGGTCGTCGGGGTGAACGAGCGAAAGGAGGTCTTCTACCCGGTGCGGCGTGGGGGCCCAGTTGAACTGGCGGTGGACCTCGTCCGACGTGAGGAGCGTCCCGTCGCGGACGTCGATGGTAAAGCTCGCGAGGTGGGCCATCGCCTCGGCGCGCCGGAGCAGGTCCTCACTGCGAAGCCGGGCAGCGTCGGCGCGCAGGCGCTCCGTCACGTCCTGGAGCAGCCCGATGTGGGTTCCGTCCGAGAGGCGGACCGTGGAGATCAAGACGTCGATGGGAGCCCCGTCCTTCGTCCGCACGTTGAATGCGCTCCATTCGCCGGTTCCCCGAGCCATGAACTCGAGCGCGCGCTTTCGCTCTCGTGGGTCGGGAAGGAGCTTCGCATAAACGTCCAGCTCGGGATCCGAAAGCTCCTTCAACGTCCAGCCGAACAGACGTTCCCAAGCCAGGTTGACGAGCAGCAGCCGACCACCCTCGTCGAAGAAGGAGATCGCGAGCGGGGCGTTGTCGAAGATCTTCTGCAAGACCTCCTTCTGCCTCCTGACCTCGTCCTCGGCGCGCTGGCGCTCGGTGATGTCCATGAGCGTGGCGACGATCCGCGTTGCTCGGCCGGCGGCATCGAAGAAGGCCTTCGCTCGTGAGGTCGTGAAGCGGACGTCCCCATCGGGGGACAGCACGCGGTAATCGATGGCGATCTCGGGCCGGCCGGCGTTCACGGTCTCGACTTCTCGACTCAGCCGCTCGCGATCGTCGGGGTGCACCCGCTCGAGGTACTCCTCGAAGGTGATGTGGCTCATTCCCGGCGGAAACCCGAGCACCCGCTCCAGCGCGCTCGAGAGGGTGATCCGACGAGTGACGAGATCCAGCTCGCCGGTGCCGATCTTCGCGGCATCGAAGGTGAGCCGCAGCCTCTCTTCGTTCGCCCGCGCGGCCTCCTCTGCCCGCTTGCGCTCGGTGATTTCCTGGACGTACCCGTACCAGACCACGCCGCCGTCCGGGTGCGGGAAAGGATTGCTGTAGCCCTCTAGCCAGAGCTCCCCTCGCGTCGGGTGCAGGACCCGGTATTCGAGCCACCAGGGCGCCATGTTCTGGGCAGACTCGAGGATCGACGCGCGCAGACGAGCTTCATCGTCGGGGTGCGTCCGAGTCAGCACGGGCTCGGCGTCGTCCACCACGTCCTCCGGTCGGAGCTCGTACAGGTCCCAGATTCGCTGCGAAGCGTAGGGCGCGCACAACGAACCGTCCTTGCGCAGGTGAAACACGCCCATCAAACCAGGCGACGACTCCGCGAGGTTCCGGAACTCCGCCTCTCGCGCGCTCAAGGCCTCCTCCGCTCGCTTGCGCGGTGTGATGTCGCGGCAGACCGTCATGACGTGCGGCCGCTCCTGGTAGCGGACCAGCGTCGACGAGGTCTCGATCCAGTGCCAGCTCCCGTCTTCGGCGCGCACCCGCCACTCGAACTGCTCCTTCCCTCCGGCCAGCACCCGGCGCCACCAGCGACGGCCCGCTTCTACGTCTTCGGGGTGAGCTGCCTCGAAGACATCGCTCGGGATTCGACCGAACATGCGCTCGACGGACGGGCTCGCGTAGATGCAGTGTCCGGCGAGATCGTGCAGGCGGATCATCTCGGTCGCGTTCTCCGCTACCAGGCGATAGATCGCGTCTTCCTCGCGCGACCCCGAAGGGCTCGGCTTGCGATGCTGATCGCGCGGGGTGACGTCGGGAGCAGCCATCCGAATCTCGCCCTGCCGCCGAACGGAGGGGACCGCGAGTCGACCCGTCGCGACGGTCACTCTAAGCTGCGGCCGAGGGAGGGCGCCGTCGAGGTTTTCGAGCGGGTAGGACACGCGGAAGCGGAAAACGACGCAGGCGGCTTCATTGATGCGAGTCGAACCGAGTGTCCCAAACTACCCCGAGGAAGAACGCCTCGTTCGAGAGGCTGGTACGCGCTCCTCGGCGCGCAACACGGCGGGCATCGATCGTGCAGGAGCGCGGCCGGTTCGTCAGCATCCGTCGTAATCGAACGCTCACCAGCAGCCTGTGGGGGGGAAGCACCATGTTCTTGCGTCGTCGATCCGAGCACCAGCAGCGTTTCATCGAGAGGAAGAAGCGCGAAGACGAAGCGCCGCGCCTGGTCGCTCTCGCTCCCACGCTCGAATCCCTGCGAATCGAGATCCACGAAAGCTCCCCCGAGAACCCTCGCCCTTGTCCCCGGGCGACGCACGTCAGGCACATCATGGTGGCCACCGCGCCCGCCTGCTTCTTCGTCCCGTGTCACGATCCGGCCTGTCGAGAGGGCGGACACGATGCGACGCGCGATGTGTTGGACGCTCTCGCGCGACAGCTGAGTCGATTCGGAGGAACGAAGTCCTGTCCGGGGAAAGTCGGACTTTCGCCGTGCGCGCGCACCCTGCACTACGAGGCCACGGCCACCTATCGGCCGCTGTCGCTCGACCGAGCCCCTGCAGCGAGTGACCGGAGAGCGCTGCGGTAGCCCAGCACCGAGCGATCCGAACGATCGCAGCGCGACGAGGGCCCCCTGAAGAGGGCCCTCGAACTCGCTGGCTCACTTGGGGATGTCAGTGCGGCGCTTGCAGTCGGTCGAGCATCGGGCGCTGCCGGCAGGGCCGTCGTCGCACTCCTCACCTTGCTTGGCCTGCACCTGGCGGTCACCGCAGTAAGGGGCGAGCGTGCAGTCGGCGTTGCACTTGCCGTACCCGCCGTCGTTCTTCTTCGCGCCGAGGTCGCACTGTTCCGGCCCGTTGCGCTCGCCGTCGCCGCAGTACGGCGCCGGAGTACAATCGTAACCGCAACCGCCGGCCTTCGGCGTGTAGGCCCGGTTCTCGAGGCCGTCGTCACAGACCTCTCCGCCGGCCGCATCGACGATGCCGTCACCACAGTAGGGGCCCCACTCGCATTGGGTGGAGCAGCCGCCGTAAGCGAGGTCGTCGTTCGCCGAGCCTGCGTCACAGAGCTCGAAGCCGGCCTGGAGTGAACCGTCGCCGCAATACGGGGGCCGTTCGCAGCGAGGACCACAGGACTGCTCGTTGTAGGCGTAGTCGTCGTCGTTGAACCCGTTGTCGCACTGCTCGCCTTCGAGCGATTGAAGCTCGGCGTCGCCGCAGTGCGGCCCCTTGGTGCAGGACTGCGTGCACTCGTCGTACCCGCCCTGGTTCAGGCTCTCGCCGTCGTCACACTCCTCGAACGGCGAGTCGAGGCTCGCGTCGCCGCAGAGCGGGCCCCACTCGCAGCTGCTGGTGCAGCCGCCGTAGGCGTTGGACGCGAACTGCCCGTAGTCGCAGGTCTCGTTCGCCTGCTTGACCCCGTCACCGCAGTACGGCTTGAACGTGCAGTCCGACGCGCACGGCGACCCGGCCGTGCCGTTCACGGCGCTGCCTTCGTCGCACTGTTCGGGGCCGTTACGCACCCCGTCGCCGCAGCGGGCGCCAGGCTGGCAGTTGTAGCCACACGAGCTCGGCCCGTAGGTCGTGCCGTTGGCCGCGCCGTCGTCGCACGACTCGTTCCCGTTGACGACGTCGTCACCGCAGTAGCCGCCCAGCGTGCAGGACGTCGTGCAGCTCGTCGGCCCGTAGCTCGAGTCGTTGTTGCCGGAGCCGTTGTCGCACTGCTCGAAGCCGGCCTGGAGCAATCCGTCGCCGCAGCGGGCGGGCAGAACGCAGCCCGGCGCGCACGGGTCGGCGGGCGGGTTGCTCCCGACGTAGAGGTCGGAGTTCGTGCCGTTGTCGCAGATCTCGCCGTCCTGAAGGATGCCGTCGCCGCAGACGGCCCGCGCGGTGCAGGACGTGTTGCAGGCGCCGGACACGCCGTCTTCGTTGTCCTCTCCGTCGTCGCAGAACTCGTAGCCGGTCACGACGCCGTCGCCGCAGTCGGGCTTGCAGTAGGAGCGCGGCGCGAGGAAGCCGGCGAGCGTGAGCTTGAAGTTCGACTCCGAAGTGTGACGCTCGGCGTGGAAGAGGACGATCTCGTACACTCCGCCCTTGACCAGGCCGAAGCGGACGTCGTCGTTGCTGGCCACTTCCTGTGCCTCGAGCGCGCAAGTGGGAGGCTCGGAGCCGCTCTGGTGCGCGGAGCAGTTGCTGTCGGTCGCACCCGGGTCTCCGTCGTCTCCGAGGACGACTCGTCCGTGCTCGGCGCCGTGCACGCCACCGATGTCGACGGCGAGCCGCCCGTTGATGAACACCCAAACGTCGTCGTCGCCGCGGAAGCTGAGCGTTTCGCCGCCCTTGTACTGAAAGAAGTAACGAAGCTCGGTGGTGAAGTGGAAGTTCTTCGTGTTCCCGTCGTTGCCGAAGCCGAGCGACGTGAGCGGGAAGAAGTTCGAGCTCTCGTACACGTAGACGTCCGAGGTCGCGCCGCCCTGGCGAGTCAGGGTGAGCGAGTTGGGGCTCGTCATCGGACTCATACCGATCACGCCATTTTGACCGGTCGTGTTGGAAGCGTTCGTGTCGCGGTACCAGAGCGCGAAGGTGCTCGGGCTCGTGATGTCGGCGTCACTGTTCGCGCGGTGGAAGATGGGCTTGCCCGCGTCGTCGAGCCACCCGCAAGTCGTGCTGCTGCAAGTCTGGCCGGCCCCGCCGCTGCAGGAGGCGTTCGCGGTGCGGGTGCAGACGCGCCCGGGGATGCGCGATTCGCTCTCGATGTTCCACTCGAAATCGGGGTGGCCGCCGCTCGACGAGCGCTTCTTGAAGTCGCGGTACTTGACCTTGAAGTCGATCGTCTGCGGGTAAGTCACCCGATCTTCGCAGACGTAGCCGTCCTCGATCTCGCAGTTGTTGGTGATGGGTGACAGGGAGCAGCCGTCACCCGCGATCAGGTTGCCGTCGTCGCACTCTTCGATGCCGGTAACGAGGCCGTCCCCACACGAGACGTTCACCGTCGGCGCTGGGCCCACGGTGACGGTCGGCTCCTTCTGACAGGTGGGGCCGCAGCCGTCGCCGGCGATCTTGTTGCCGTCGTCACAGCCCTCGCCGCCCTCGACGACGTTGTTCCCGCACACCGCGGCCACGCAGTCTTGCCCCGGATTCGGGCAGGTGTAGCCGGGCTCGACGCGGCAGCCCTCGCTGCAGCCGTCCCCGCCGACGGCGTCGCCGTCGTCGCAGGCTTCATCACCCCGGAGGATGCCGTCGCCGCAGCGCGGAATGCAGGGCTTGCCCTGCTCGGGGCAGACCCAACCCGTGGCTCGCACGCACGCGTGGCAGCCGTCGCTCGAGTCGCTGTCGTTGCCGTCGTCGCACTGCTCCCCCTGCTCGTGGATCCCGTTCCCGCACACCGGGCGCACGCACGTGGAAGGCCCGAAGCCCGAGCAGAACCAGCCCGCCTCTTGCTTGCAGCTCGCGCTGCAGCCGTTGCCCGGCTTCGGCGGATCGCACTCCTCACCATTCTGGTACTGGACGGTGGTGTCCCCGCAGAACGGGTTCCGCACGCACACACCCGGTTGAGGGCAGCTCCAGCCCGGCTCGACTTCGCAGGTCGCGCTGCAGCCGTCGAGGGACGGCGGCTCACACGTCTCACCGAGCTCCACGATGCCGTTGCCGCACTGAGGCGGAGCGCTGGTGGCCGGGTCGAAGCTCTTGCAACCCGGCAAGCAGCCGCTCGTGCCCGGCGGATCACAGATCTCGCCCGGCTCGACGATGCCGTTCCCGCATTCGATGCTCGAGCCGCACGTGCTCGGTGAGCCGGAACAGGCGAAGAATGGCTCCTCTCGGCAGGCCGCGGAGCAGCCGTCACCGCTCAGGCGCCCGCCGTCGTCGCACTCCTCATCGCCGACGACGGCGCCGTCACCGCAGATCGAGAAGCAGCCGCTCGTCGAGCAACGGAAGCCGGGCTCGACCTGGCACTGGCTCGAGCACCCGTCGCCGTCGTCGGTGTTGTCGTCGTCGCACCCTTCGTTCGGGGTGCGCACCCCGTCGCCACACACGTCGGCGACACACGGTTCGCCCGGCACTTGGCAGAAGTAGCCCGGCTCGACCTGGCAGCTCTCGTCACACCCGTCGCCGCTCTCCGGCAGCTCACCGTCGTCGCACTGCTCGCCGCGCTCGCGGACGCCGTTGCCGCAAACCGGGACCTCCACGCACGGCTTGCCGGGGCGAATGCAGACCCAGCCCGCCTCGATGACCTCGCAGTCGCCCGCGCAGCCATCGCCGTCCTCGGTGTTGCCGTCGTCGCACGCCTCGTTGCCTTCGATGCGCTCGTTCCCGCAGATGACGACCTGCTCGCACTCCTCGCCGATCTTCGAGCAGTCGTACGCGAGGTCGACCTCGGTGCAGTCCGCGGAGCAGCCGTCGCCGTCCTTCGCGTTCCCGTCGTCGCAGAGCTCACCGGGCTCGAGCTCGCCGTTACCGCATTCGTACTCCTCGATCCCGGGGACTCCGCCGGTAGGTCCGGCGTCCACGTCGATCGTGCCCGAACCACCGCTCGCCCCCGAGCCGCCCGTTCCTCCGGCAGCTCCGCTGCCCTCGACGTCGGTGCCGCCTCCGACGCTGGGGCTTCCGCCGCACGCCAGCAGCAAGGCGATGGATACCGCCAGCGCCGGCGCCGCGAATCTGCGGGCAGGCACGCGCGAAGGCGACGGTGACGAGATGAAGCGAAAGCCCGGAGAAGATCGTCGAATCATGATCGGTAGGCACACGACCGGACGCCACGGGACACGAAGCGTGTTCCGCGCGAAGGCACGTCAGTCTTCAACCTATACGGCGAGTGATTTCCTTCAAGCAAAATCTGCTTCACGACAACCACTCAGACAGCAACAACCCACCAGAGTGACAACGCACGACACGAACGCGAAATCCGCGTTCGCAGCGAGCGAGCACCAATACGAGAAACCTCACACACGCTCGCAAGAGCACTGAGCCATGGAGTGTGTGACGCTGTCGCCGACATGACGGCGTGAGTGCGACCTCGCTCGACAGAGGAGACGCGCGAACGAAGAGCGCGAGTCAGCGCCAAACTGAGAAGCGGCGATCGCCGATGATCCGATCACCACAATGGTGAAGGTCGCACTCGTAGACGTTCCCCCGAGCGTCTACGAGTGGGACGGCCGCACCGCCGACGGCCGAGCGGAGCGCCGCCCGTCCCCCCTTCGCTCCGCTCAGTTCTTGCCTGCGGTCTGCCTGTCCAGAAAGCGCGCCAGGCTGACGACCACCGCGATCAGCTCCTCGGGATCGATGGGCTTCGGAAGGTGTACCGAGTAGCCCGCCTGCAAGAGCTGGCGGCGATCTTCACCGCGAGCGTAGGCGGTCAGCGCCGCCGCCGGGACGTCGCCGCCCCGGTCGCGAGGCAGCGCGCGGATTTCGCGGATGAGATCGTAGCCGTCGCGCCCAGGCATGCCCACGTCGGAGAGCAGGATGTCCGGCCGCTGCTGTCGAAACGCCGCCAGGGCCTCGTCGACGCTGCCCGCGGTGGTCACCTTACAGCCGCAGTCCGAAAGGAGATGGCTCACGAGCTCTCGTGCATCGGAGGCGTCGTCGACGACGAGCACGTGCAGGCCGGCGAGCTGCGGCAGCGGCGCGGCGGACGGCGCGGCGGGCGAGTGCTCGGAAGCGGGACCCGCGACCTCGGCGTCCATCGCCGCCGGCAGCAGCATGGTGAAGGTCGCACCATGGCCCTCACCCTCGCTATGGGCCGTGATCTGCCCGCCGTGCAGCTCGACGAGCTGCCGGGTGATGGCGAGACCGAGGCCGAGGCCGCCGTGCACGCGCCGGTAGCTCCCGTCTTGCTGGCGGAACGGCTCGAACACGTACGGCAAGAAGCGCGGCGCGATGCCGCGGCCGGTGTCCATCACGGAGATCTCGATCCAGCGGCCCTCGGCGCGCGCGGTCACCTGGACCCGACCGCCGCTGGGCGTGAATTTCACGGCGTTGCTCAGCAGGTTCCAGACGATCTGCTGCAGGCGCGTGGGATCGGCGACCGCGAGCGCTCGGTTCCTGTCGGAGAACTGTTGCAGCGTGACCTGCTTGGAATCGGCGTCATGCCGCACGGAGTCGGCCGCCGCGGAGATGACCGTGTCGACGTCGACGCGCTGCAGCTCGAGGCGCATTTGCCCGCTGATGACGCGTGACATGTCGAGCAGATCTTCGATGAGCTGCGCCATGGCCATGGCGTTGCGCTCGATCGTCTCCTGGGCCTTGGCCTGGCGCTGCTCGTTTTGCGGCGAGCCCTTCATCATCTTGGACCAGCCCAGGATCGCGTTGAGCGGGGTGCGGAGCTCGTGGCTCACGACGGCCAAGAACTCGTCCTTCGCCCGCGTGGCGACCTCGGCGCTCTTGCGCGCTTCTTGCTCCGACGCGTAGCGCCGAGCGTTGTCGATGGCCATCGCGCAGCGGTGCGCGAGCTCCTCGGCGAACGCCAAGTCGTCCTCGTCGTAGAGCCGGGCTCCATCGGCGGACACGAACGAGATGGCCCCGAGGACGTACTGGTTCGCGACGAGCGGAACGGTCATGGCGGATCGGAGGCCGAGCTCGCGCGCGATGCGCAGCTGTTCCTCGTCGGCGCAGAGCTCCACGAGGAGCGCGTCCGGGATTTCGGCAACGAGCTCGGCCTTGCCCGTGCGCAGCACCTGCGGGACGCCCCTGGAAGCTTGCGGATCGGGTGGATACTTGGCGTGAAGCTCCCGGGCGAGCTCGACCTTGCGCGGGTCGACGTGAGCCACGGCCACTCGCTTCGGGAGCGGCTCCCCGGGCTGCGCGAGATCCACCGCGCACCAATCGGCCAGCTGCGGCACCGCGAGCTCCGCCACCTTGGCCAGCGTGGTCTCGTAGTCGAGCGACTCGGCCAGCGCGGCCGTCGCGTCGGAGAGGAACTGTCGCTGCGCTTCGGCGTCCTTCTTCTCGGAGACGTCCCGGAACACCAGGATGGCGCCCTCGACGGCGCCGTCGGCTCCTCGGATGGGAGCGGCGCTGTCGTCGATGGGGGCTTCCCGGCCGTCGCGCGCCAAGAGCACGGTGTGGTTCGCGAGCCCGGCGATCAAGCCGTGTTCCAACACTCTCTCCACCGGGTTCTCCACCGGGAGGCGAGTGTCTTCGTTGACGATGCGAAAGACAGTGGGCAGCGGTTGACCGCGCGCGTCGGCCTCGGGCCAGCCCGTGAGCGCTTCGGCGACGGGGTTCATCAGCGTAATGGCGCCGCTCGCGTCGGTGGCGATCACCGCGTCCCCGATGCTGCGCAGCGTCGTGGACAGCGACGCATTCGCCTTGAGCTCTCGCGCGTAGGCGCCCGCGCGATCGAGCGCCTGCGCCGCATGGTCCGCCAAAGCCTCCATCAGCGCGCGCTCCTCGCGCGCCTCCCGCTCGGGCGCGACGACGAACGCGGCGACCCCCAACGAGCGGTCGCTCAAGAGCAGCGGGAGCGCCACCGCGATCTCGCCCGGAGCGAGCGGCGCGAGGTGCGGGTAGCGCCGAGAGAAGGCCGCGCTGTCATCGAGCCACTGGACGGCCCGCGCTCGAAAGGCGTCGGCGGCCGGCGACGGCTCCGCTCCGACGAGCTTCGACAGCGAGCTCTCCGCGCCGCGACGTCCAACCTCTTCCAGCCGCCCACCGTCAGCGACGAGGAGCGCCGCGGCCGAGGCGTCGAGCGCGGACGCCGCCTGCTGCAGGATGACCTCGCCGATCTGCTCGGTCGTGTAGGCCGCTCCGAGCGCGGTGACAACGGCGTGCAGCCGCTCGAGCCGCTCGATGACGCTTTCTGCGGCCCGCGTGGCAGCCACCTGCTTGGCGAGCTCGAGGCGCGCCTGCTCGGCGCGCTGCCGCTCACTGAGGTCGCGCGTCACCTTGGCGAAGCCGACGAGGGTGCCGTCTTCGGAGCGGAGCGCGGTGATGACGACGTTCCCCCAAAACCGGGAGCCGTCCTTGCGAAGGCGCCAGCCTTCGTCCTCGTAGCGCCCGGTCTCGGCGGCGGTCTTCAAGCCGCGCTCGGGCTTGCCCGCGGCCCGGTCGTCCTCGGGATAGAAGCGGGAGAAGTGTTGCCCGATGATCTCGTCCGCCTCGTACCCTTTGATGCGCTGCGCCCCCTCGTTCCACGTCGCGACCACGCCGTGCGGATCGAGCATGAAGATGGCGTAGTCTTTGACGCTCGCGACCAGGAGGCGGAAGCGCTCTTCGCTCCGGAAGAGCGATTCGCTGGGGGAAGTGGAGTCGATGGCGTCGGGCATGGTCGTCTGGTGCTGCGCCGCGAAGGGCGTCTCTACTGCCGAGGGTGACGTGGTAACTGGATCGTGAAGGCCGTGCCGTTCGTCTCGTCGGAAGCGACGCTGACCCTGCCGCCGTGGGCGCGCACGATCTCCCGGACGATGAAGAGGCCGAGGC
>JAEZYO010000740.1 GCA_023419055.1 Pseudomonadota bacterium
TACTGGGAGCGCTCGGACCTCACGGCTGAGCGCTTCTTGCCCGATCCGTTCACGCCGGGCGGACGCGTCTACCGCTCGGGGGACCTGGTGCGAAGGCTCTCGAGCGGCGAGCTCGATTACCTCGGCCGAATCGACCAGCAGGTCAAGGTGCGAGGGTTCCGGATCGAGACCGCGGAGGTGGAGTCGGCGCTCCGCCGGAGCGGGCTCGTCCGCGACATCAGCGTCCTCGCGGCCAAGAAGGGCGGGGCCGAGACGGTCCTCGTCGCGTACGTCGTGAGCGACAGCTCCTCGCACGAGCTGCGCTCGGCCGCGCGCGCGATGTTGCCCGAGTACATGGTGCCCGCGCTGTTCGTGCCGCTGCCAGCGATCCCGATGACGGGCAACGGCAAGGTCGACCGCCGCGCCTTGCCCGATCCATGGGCTCACGCCGCCGCGCGCGCGGAGGGCGCCGACTTCGTCGCGCCCAAGGGGCGCTACGAGGAAGCCGTGGCGAGCGCGTTCGCGGAGGTGCTGCGCCGCCCGAGCGTGTCGGCGACCTGTCACTTCTTCGACGAAGGTGGCTCGTCGCTCGAGGCGGTGCTGGTGGCTCAGCGCGTGAGCGCGCTGCTCTCCATCGACGTCCCCGTCATCAAGCTCTTCGAGCACACGACCGTCGACGCCTTGGCCGCTTACCTGGAGCGCGAGCAAACCGTCCAGCAGAGCATCGTCCCCGTGCAGCGCCCCGCGGCGCAGGCATCGACGGACGAGGCGGTCGCGGTGATCGGGATGGTGGGACGCTTCCCCGGCGCGGAGAGCGTGACCGAGCTCTGGCGCGCGCTCGTCGAGGGGCGCGAGACGATCACGCGCTTTCGGCCCGACGAGCTCGACCCGGCGCTCGACCCCGACATCGTGCAGAGGCCCGAATACGTGCCCGCGCGTGGGGTGCTCCGAGATCCGGCGGCCTTCGACGCGGGGTTCTTCGGCATCCCGCCTCGAGAGGCGGAGGTGATGGATCCTCAGCAGCGCGTGGCGCTCGAGCTCGCGTGGGAGGCGCTCGAGTCGGCCGGTTACGACCCCGCGCGTTACAAGGGCGCGATCGGCGTCTACGCCGGCGAGTACAACGTCAGCTACTACACCGAGCACGTGCTCACGCGGCCGGACGTGGTGGAGAGCGTCGGCGCCTTCCAGGCCATGCTCGGCAACGAGAAGGACTTCATCGCGTCGCGCATTGCCTACAAGCTCGACTTGAAGGGGCCTGCGGTCGCGGTGCACACGGGGTGTTCGACCTCGCTCGTCGCGATCACGGACGCCTTTCATGCCTTGCGGGCCCGCCGCTGCGACATGGTGCTCGCCGGCGGCGTCGCCATCACGTGCCCGCCGGCCAGCGGCTACCTCTACCAGGAAGGCGGGATGCTCTCGCCGGACGGCAGCACGCGGACCTTCGACAGCGACGCGAACGGTACCGTCTTCAGCGACGGCGGCGCGTTCGTCGTGCTGAAGCGGCTCTCGGACGCGCTCCGCGACGGCGATCGCGTGTACGCGGTGCTGCGCGGCGCCGCCACGAACAACGACGGCGCGGGCAAGATGAGCTTTACGGCTCCGAGCGCCGCGGGCCAGGCCGACGTGATCGAGCGAGCGCTCGCGGTCGCGGGGGTCGACCCGGCGACGATCGGCTACGTGGAGGCCCACGGCACGGGCACTCCTCTCGGCGATCCGATCGAAATCGAAGGGCTCACCCGCGCCTTCCGTCGTTTCACCGACCAGCGCGCCTTCTGCGGCGTCGGCTCGGTGAAATCGAACGTCGGGCACCTGGTCGCGGCAGCCGGTGTCACGGGCCTGATCAAGGCCGTGCTGTCGGTGCAGAGCGGCGTCATCCCGCCGACTCTCCATTTCAAGAAGGCGAACCCGAAGCTCGAGCTCGATCGCTCGCCCTTCTACGTCGTCAACAAGCTGACGAGCTACCCCGAGGCGCTCTCGCCCCGCCGCGCGGGCGTGAGCTCGTTCGGGGTGGGAGGGACCAACGCGCACGTGATCGTGGAGGAGCCGCCGTGCGACGTCACCCTGCGAGAGTCGAGGCGCCGCTCCCAGCTCTTCTTGCTCTCGGCGCGGAGCGACCCGGCGCTCGCAGCCCTGGCGAAGAACATCGGGCGCGATGTCTCCGCGCTCGGAGCGGTGGAGCTGGCGGACGCGGCGTACACGCTCGCCGTGGGGCGGCGCGCCTTCCCGAAGCGCTGCTTCGTCGTCGGTGATACCGGGAAGAGCGTCGCGGCTTCGCTCGAGAAGGCGACGCCGTCGCCGCTCTTCATGAACCGCCCCTCGATCGGGTTCGCGTTCTCGGGCCAGGGTTCGCAGTACCTCGCGATGGGCCGAAGGCTCGCGGCGAGCGAGCCGGTGTTCGAGGCTGCGCTCGAGCGCTGCATCGAGATCCTGAACAGCGGCGCTCGCGGCCCGGGCGGACCGCTCGACTGCGATCTCCGGCCGGTGCTCGATCCCGCCGAGTCACAGCGCCGGCGGGGCGAGGAGCTGCTGCTCGAAACCGCCTACACTCAGCCCGCGCTCTTCGCCGTCGAGTTCGCGCTCGCCGAGCTCTGGCAGAGCCTCGGCGTCCTACCCGACGTCGTGCTCGGTCACAGCATCGGCGAAATAACGGCTGCCTGCGTCGCCGGTGTCTTCTCCCTCGAAGACGCGCTCCGCGTCGTCCTGTTCCGCGGCCGCGTGATGCAGGCCGCCCCGCGCGGCGTGATGTTGAGCGTGCGCGCTCCGGCGGACGAGGTCATGGGCGAGCTCGGATCCGAGCTCGGGCTCGCGGCGGTGAACGCTCCACGCGCGTGCGTCGTCGCGGGGCCAGAGGCGGCGATCGCCGACTTCGAGGCGAAGCTCGCCGCTCGCGGCATTGCGACCTCGCGGCTCAGGACCTCGCACGCCTTCCATTCACCGATGATGGACGGCGCCATCGAGCCCTTCCTCGAAATCGTGCGCGGCGTGAAGCTCTCTCCACCGCGCATCCCGATCATCTCCACCGTGACCGGTCGCGAGCTCGCCGCGACGGACGCCACCGATCCGGGCTACTGGGCGCGTCACCTGCGCGAGACCGTGCGCTTCGCCGACGCGGCAGAGCGCGCTCTCGGTGACTCCGCAGAGCAGCGCCTGCTCATCGAGATCGGGCCGCGAACCGTGCTGAGCATGCTCGCCAGGCAGAGCGTGCCGAGCCGCGCGCAGGCCGTGCTCGCGTCGCTGGACGTGGGCACCGTGGATCCCGCGAGCGATCCCGATGAAGAGAGCGTGTTCCTGAAGGCGCTCGGACAAGCCTGGGCGCTCGGCGCGCCGGTCGACGTGGAAGCCCTGTACCAAGGCGACGAGCGGCGCCGCCTTCCGCTCGCGACCTATCCCTTCGAGCGAGAGCGCTACTGGATCGAGCCTGGGCGGCGCGCCGTTTCTCGCCCGGCGGCCTCCGCGGAGCCGGCGCCTCAGGCTCGCCTGATCTCGATCGAGCGAGCTCTGCCGTCGCGCGCCGAGCGGATCGAAGCCGCCGTGCGTGAAGCGCTGGAGCAGGCGTCGGGCTTGCCGCTCGAGAGCGCAGGTCGAGACGCGAACTTCGTCGAGCTCGGGCTCGATTCGCTCGTCCTCACGCAGTGCGCGCAGCTGGTCTCGAAGCGCCTCGGCGCGGCGGTGACGTTCAGGCAGCTCTCGGAGGATCACAGCTCCATCGGGAAGCTGGTGTCGCACCTCGAAGCGGTGCTGCCGGCGGATGCGTTCGCCGAACCGCAAGCACGGCCGGACAAGAGCTCGGAGACGAGCGGCGTCAGCCGCGCGCCGGTTCAGGCCGGCAAGCTCGAGGTCACACCCGAAGCGCTCGAGCTCGTCACGGAGCAGCTGGCCTTGATGTCGAACCAGATCGAGCGCTTGCGCGAGCTGCTCGGCGTGAGCGCGCGCTCGGCGAGCCCCGGCGCGGAAGTCGCGCGGCTATCGCAGCGCGGCGCGCCAGAGAGCGTGGTGCCCGCGCTGCGCCAGATCCGCTCCGAGCTCGATCCCGGCGCGCCACCCGTCCCCGGAGCGCGGCTCGGCCGTGATCGTGAGGGCAACCCGGCGTGGTTCGTGCCGCACCCGGACAACCCGAACAAGTACAAGAAGCTCACCGGCTGAGCGCCTACTTCGGCGGAGGAATCGGTGGATCGTCGTCGTCCTGGATGCAGGACGAGAGATCGAACAGCATGAACGCGACTGCCTTCTCCTCCGCGGAAAGGTCGCGATCTTCGCAGCCGAGCGGGAACGGTTCACCCGGTACGTCGGCTCCGGTCGAAGAGACGTGCAGGTCGGTGAACACGGCGCGCCCGCATTTCTCTTCTTCCGGCACCGTGAGCGGGGTGTTGAACGACAGGTATTGAATCGCGTCGGGCGTGCCGTTCGCGTTGGTGTTGGTGGTCGTGATCCATTGCCGCGCGTACATCGGGTTTACGGCCTGGATGTTGTCGCGCGGCGAGTTGATGGAAATCTCGCCCAGCGTGGTGGACGCGCCGACGTTGAAGAGCCAGTCCGCGAGCGCCTCCCCCTTCGGGAAGCTCGTGTCGATGATCCCCGGTGCTGGGTCGTCCGGCTCGATGCGATCCTGCCAGGTGCCGACGTCCGGCACCGGATCGGGGCCCTGCGAGAACCAGATGTGGTGCCAGTGGGACGCCATGACTCGCCCGCCGATCGAGGCGTATCCATAGAGCGCCTCGCGCGAAGTCATCGGTTTCTCCTGCTCGATGGTGCGGCCTTCGCACGACAAGAGGACCATGTCGTAGCGGGCGAGCGCCTCGGGGCTGCTCCAGAGCTCGGTCGAACGCGTGAGGGTCGCGCCCGCGTTGAGCGAGACGTCGAAGGCCTTGGTCGCGGTGTCGCCGGCTTCGCTGTCGCTGCCGCTGAAGAGGTGGATTCTGCCGGTTCCGGCCTCGGTCGTGAATTCGCCGTCGTCGATCCCGAGGCGGCGGGGCAGGCACTCGAGCGAATCGGCGCCTCCGGTCGTGATGGCGATGAGCGGGATTTCTCCTTCGCTTTGATTGCGCGGGAGTCGCGTGAGCTCCTTGTCGGTGAGCGCGTTTTCGCTGCAGGCCGCGACGTTCGGGAGCTTGACCTGCCGGCGCCACTTGCCAACTTGAATCACGAGCGGCACGTCGGCACCGACCGGCACATCCGTGAGGACGAAGCGGCCCTGGGTGTCCGTGAGCGTGGAGACGACCGGGTTGGTGACTGCTGCTGCACACCGATCGCAGCTGGCCCCGGCGGGGAGCGGCGGCACCTGCGCGTTCGGCACATAAACCACCGCGTTGTAGAGGGGGAGCTTCCCCGCCGGGTCGTAGACGGTACCCGTGACGGTCGTCGCCACCCCGGTCGCGCACGGAGGCGCGCTGCAGGCGCCGCGCGTGCACGTGGTTTGACGGCACTCGAGGTTCACGCAACCAGGCGCGATTCCGCCATCGACGTCGATCTGCACCGAACCCGCGCTGCCGCCCGATGCTGGAGTGCTTCCAGAACCTGCGCTGCCCGCGGCCGCGTCCACCCCCGCCGAGCCGGCGGAGCCCGAAGAACCTCCGACTCCCGGAGCGGCGGGATCGGCCTGGCTACAGGCAGAAAAAAGGCACACTACGACACACCACGGGACCCAGCGCGAAGTCATCGGGGCTTCCTTCGGAGAGCCGAGGGAGGGCTCGCCGAGGGCTAAGTGCTCCGTGGTCGTGCAGAGAAACCAACTTTCGATCGGACGCACGCCCGCGCGCGGATCTTTTTTGATCCGGCACCGAGCGTCCCGACACTTGATAGCGCGGAGTGATCGCGCTCGTTCGTCGCGAGCTTAGAAGCTGCCTCTGACGCCAGCAGAGCCGAGGCCGAGGAACGGCTCGACCCGCGCTTGCTGGGGCTGCTCCTGCTTCTTGTTGCTGAGCACGAACAGCGTCACTCCGGTCCCGAGCCCAACGCCGCCGACGATGAAGCTGACGAGCGAGAGCGTCTTCGCCGTGTCGCCCTTCTCGCCGAAGTCTTTGCGATCCTCGGCTTGGTCGGAGGTGAGCTCGCAGGGGAAGCTCGGGCAAAGGTCGTTGCCGTCGTCGTAGTTCTTTTTCGCCGAGAGCGCGAAGAACGTCCCCGCTCCGACCCCGACTACGCTCACGCCGAGGGCGATGTACGAGCCGATCCTGAGACCGTTACCGCGAGGTGCGTCCGCGGTGCTGAGCGTCGCGCTCTCCGGACGAGGCCCTGCCGTGGTGCTCGCGGCGTCCTCGAGCTCGAAGACGTAGCTCTGGTGCTGCTTCGGCGAGAGCTCGACCTCCCAGACCGTTTCCTTTTTACCCGGGAGGCGAGCGGTGATGCGGTGGCGCCCGGGGTGAAGGCCGATCACCGTGCTCGAGTCGAGCGGCCCGTAGCTGTTCTGGATGACGTTACCCGTCGCGGGGAAGCGCTCGTCGAGCAGTTGGGCCCCAGGCGGGTCGGAGCTCAGCGTCAGGCGCACCACGCCGGACGCGAGCGTCGTGAGATCGCGCTCGACCTGCGCCTTCTCGTCCGGGTCGAGCTGGCCGCCGCCCTCGGCGAGGTACTTCTCGAAAGCCTCGATAGCCTCGCCGTCCCGCTCGAGCTTCATCGCGGCGATGCCGAGGTTGCCGAGGATTTTCCACGAGGGGGCAGCCGCGTAGGCGGCCTTGAACTCGCGATAAGCTTCTTCGTACCGCGGCCCGTCCGGGTCCTGGAGCAGGTTCACGCCGGCGTTGAAGTGGGCGCGAGCCTCGTCGTTGATGGGCACGTCGGCGGCGTGGGCTCGGGGAGCGAGCGTGGCGAGCAAGGTGGCGAGAAGTAAGCTTTTGCCGCGAGTTCGGATCATCGGAAAGGTCTCCGGAGTTCGCGCCAGGGTATCATCGTTCGACGCTAGCGCCGAGACCCGGGGGAAACCGAGGAGAGCTTCGGGGTGGAGCCCCCGCGAGCTGCACGATGACCGCGTGTTTGCGGCCAATCGGGCGCCCGCTTGAGTTTCGACACCGGCTTCGGCGAAGATCCGCGAACCTGAGGTCATTCATGTCGCGGAAGCTAAGGTCGGGGATCTTGATGTGCCTACTACTCGCGCCAGGCGCGATCGCGTGTGGGAGCGATGACGCCGAACCGGGGAGCAACCCCGCCGTCGACCCGGAGACCGAGCCACCGGACGGCGAACCGGGCAACCCGGACGGCTCTTCCGAGATCCCTGCCGAGGCAAACCTCGAGGACACGTCGAGCCCCGATCACGTCATCGGTGACGGCACGAAGGAGAGCTGCACCAGCGCGGCGGTGGTGGACGCCGTGGCGCAGGGCGGCATCATCACCTTCGACTGCGGTGACGAGCCGCTCACCATCAAGCTCGACGCTACGGCCAAGATCTTCAACGACAAGGGGCCGAAGATCGTGATCGACGGCGGCAACAAGGTCACCCTGAGCGGGCAGGGTGCCCGGCGCATCCTCTACATGAACACCTGCGACGAGGATCAGGTCTGGACCACGTCCCACTGCCAGGATCAGGATCACCCAGAGCTCACGGTTCAAAACCTGACGTTCGTCGACGGCAGCGCCAAGGGTCTCGACGACGGGGGCGGCGCCATCCTCGTCCGGGGAGGCCGCTTCAAGATCGTAAACTCGAAGTTTTACAACAACGTCTGCGACGACGTGGGGCCCGACGTAGGAGGTGGCGCGGTCCGCGTTCGGAGCCAGTTCCAGGGCAAGCCCGTCTACGTCGTGAACAGCACGTTCGGAGGCAGCGACGAGGCGCTCGGCAACGTCTGCTCGAACGGCGGGGCGCTGAGCAGCATCGGCGTCTCCTGGACGGTCGTGAACAGCGTCTTCGAGAACAATCGCGCCATCGGCAACGGCGCGAACCCGGCGAAGTCGGGCACGCCGGGCGGCGGTAGCGGCGGCGCCATCTACAACGACGGCGGCAAGATGACGCTCTCCCTGCTCGGGACGACGATCGAGAACAACCA
>JAEZYO010000710.1 GCA_023419055.1 Pseudomonadota bacterium
CGCGCGAGGAGGCGCTCTTTTCGGCCCTGCCGGAGCCCGCCTCGTCGGCGGCGGGCGCCGCGGGAGCGGGCGCGGACTGGGATTCACCGCTCGGGCCCTCGTAGGAGCTCGGGGCCTCGCTCGGGAAGGCGCTCTGGGTGTGAGCGGGTGGTTCCGCAGCGTGGGGAGATTGGGATTCGGGGGCGCCCTTGCCGCAAGCGACCGCAAGTAAGGAGACTACGCAGAGACCTTCGAGATTGAGCGATTTCATGACTTCCTCCGTCCGTCGCTATCGAGAACGGGGGAGCGCTCGAGGTCTTACAGGCTTATTTTTCGGCGCGCCCGGCGAGGCGCTGCTCACCGGAGTACACATTGTAGGTTCCGCCTCGGGCAAAACCGACCAGGAGGAGGCCGAAGCGGCGAGCCGTGTCGACGGCGAGCGAGCTCGGCGCCGAGACCCCGACGACTCCAGAGAGCTTCGCGGAGACGGCCTTCTGCACGATCTCGAAGCTGGTGCGGCCGCTCACGACGAGTAGGCGGCCGGGGAGGGGGAGCGCGCCGTCGAGCAGGTGACGCCCGATGCTCTTGTCGACCGCGTTGTGGCGCCCGACGTCTTCTCGCACGTGGGCGAGGTGACCTTCGGCGTCGCTGACGGCCGCGGCGTGCAGCCCTCCGGTGCGATCGAAGTTCGCTTGCTCGGCGCGCAGGCGTGCCGGCAACTCGCCGAGAAGGCGGGGAGCGAAGCGTGTCGCGTCGTCGACGGTGCCCGCGCGGGCGAGCAGATCGTCGATGGTGATGCGGCCGCACACGCCGCACGCCGAGGAGGTCGGGAGATCACGGCGCAGCGTGCGCGCTCGATCCGGATCGAAGGCGGAGCCGGGCGCGGCGGTCACGTCGATGACGTTGCCGTAGCCTTCTTCGCCCGGCTTGCCGCAGTGCGCGATGCCGCCGAGATCGGCGCGCGAGGCGATGAGCCCCTCGGCGAGCAAGAGCCCCGCGACGAGCTCCTGATCGCTCCCCGGCGTGCGCATGGTGACGGCGAAGGTCTCGCCGGCGAGGCGGATTTCGAGCGGCTCCTCGACCGCGACCTCGTCGTCGCGTTCGGTGAAGGCGCCCTGCTCGTGGCGCAGGCTGCGAACCTTCCGGATCCCGGCGCGGAGCGCGCGCTCGCTCATGAGTCCCGCTCGATGCTGACGGCGGTGTTGTAGTCGGGCTCGCCCGAGACCGGATCGTACTTGCGCGCGAGGAGCACGTTGCACTCGGGCCAGTAGCCTTGCACGTGGCCCGGGCGACAAGGCCCCTTCTTCACCACGGCGTCGAAGGAGCCGTGATCGCTCTTGAGCTTCACGCGCTCGCCCTCCGAAAGTCCGAGCTCGGCGAGGTCGCGCTCGGCGAGCAGCACCGCGTCTCGGCTCGCGCCGGCAGAGAGCGGGTCCCGGTTGCCGTAGGTCATGGAGTTGAACTGCTTGCCTCGCCGCATGGCGAGCAGGAACTTGCCGACCGGTACGTCGACGCGCGGAATGCGAACGACGCTGAAGCGTGCTTTGCCGTCGGGCGTACCGAAACGGTCACGGCCGAGCTGCGGCCCGCCCCATTGTACGGAGTCGCCCTCCTTCTCGAGCTTCTCGATGCCGGCGTAGAGCGGCATGAGCGTGCCCATCTCGGCGCGGATCTCGTGCGTGCTCGGGTAGTGGAAGAGGTCCTTGCGCGTAGGCTCCAGCTTTTGCCCGATGAGGCACGGGATCTCCCACTCGGGCCGCGCTTCGGCGAGGCGCGGGCCCGGGATCTCCGGCGTGAAGCGGATGCGGCGCTCGGTGGAGGTGCTGGTGCCGCCGGAGCGCTGCTCGTAGCGCGTCTCTGCCGGCAAGATGACCACCGCTTCTTCGGCGTCGAGCAGCGTGGAGGTGTTGAGGACGATGTCCTGGTGCACCCGTACCTTGACTCGCTCGAGCGAGCGCCGCGCGTGCTCGCGGTCGGGCATGGTCTCGAGGTGATTGCCGCCGACGAGGTAGAGCACGTCGAGCCCGACGTCACCGGCGCGGTCGAGCAGGTGCGCCGCCTTGAGCCCGGGCTCGCGCGGGATCGCGTGCTTCCACGCGGCTTCGAAGCGTTCCGCGTGCTCGGCGAGAGCGACGCCGCCGGGGAGCTTGTCGGGATCGGCGCCGCACTCGGCGGAGCCTTGAACCCCCGAGTGCCCGCGGATGGGCATGATGCCGGTGTTCGGGCGGCCCACCATGCCGCGCGCGAGCGCGAGGTTCACGAGCATCTTCACGTTGTCGACGCCGAACTGGTACTGCGTGAGGCCCATCGAGTAGATGAAGACGACGCGCTCGGCCGCGGCGTAGAGCTTCGCGAAGCGCTCGAGCTCCTCGCGCGGGAGCCCCGACTCTTCGACGATCTCGCCCCAAGAGAGCCGCGCCAGCGCGGCGCGGAGCTCGCTCGAGCCGGTCGCGCGCTCCGCGCAAAACTTCTCGTCCCAGCCGCCGAGCTCGTCGAGCGCCTTCAGCACACCGCTCATGAAGGCGATGTCGCCGCCCTGACGCACGGGGAAGAACTCGTCCATCAGCTTGGTCCCGAAGAGCGCCGAGATCGCGACGCTCGGGATCCAGTAGCGCTCGAGGGCGGGCTCTTTGAACGGGTTCACGACCGCGATGCGCGCGCCCGCCTTCTTCGCGTAGTGGAGGTACTTGGTCGAGACCGGCTGGTTGTTGGGCAAATTGCTGCCGATGATCACGATGAGATCCGCGCCGATCCAATCCTTGAGGGAGAGCGTGGGCGCGGCGAAACCGATCGTGTCCTTCAGGCCCGACGTGGAGGCGGCGTGGCAGAGCCGGGCGCAGGTGTCGACGTGCGGCGTCCCGCCGATGCGCGCGAGCTTCTGCGTCGTGTAGTAGGTCTCGTTGGTGATACCGCGGCTCGTGAGGAAGACGCCGATACGATCGGGGTCGGCCTCCTTCCAGCGCGCGGCCACGTAGCTCGTCGCCTCTTCCCACGAGAGGCGCGTGAAGCCGGGCTCGCCGCGCCGCCGGATCAGCGGGTAGGGGACCCGACCGAGCTGGTGCAGGGCCTCGTTCGAGAGCGCGCGGAGCGAGTCCACGTTGCCGAAGAGCGCGTCGGGGATCGGCCCCATCGTGTTCAAGCGCAGGAGCTTGAGGCGCGAGAGGCACAAGTGGACCCCGGGGATCACGTCGTCCTTGAGCCCGCGCGGGCCGAGCGAGCAGCCGTCGCACACGCCGTGACGGAGGATGCGGAGCGCGTAGCCGAGGCTGCGCCGGTTCTCCCAGGCGACGCGCAGCATCTCGAGGTAATGGTGAGGCTTGTTCCGAACGAGGATGCCGAACGGAACGAGCACCTGGCATAGTCGCCAGATCCGTCGCAGCAGGTTCATGAGCGGCGGCAAGCCTAGCAGCCGGAGCGCCCGGCCGGTGTCACGCACCGGCGTTTGACCGCGAAATCTGCCGGCGCCTGGCAAGGGTCCGTGCGGGCGCCTAAGATCCGGATCCTCATGCGTTTCGGTGGGTTGGCTGTCGGCGCCACGGTCTGGACCTTTGCTTCATGGCTGCTCTTCGCGGGCTGCGGGGCGCGCACCGATCTCGATCCTTTCGAGGCCGAGCTGCGCGACGCCGGGCGCGACTCGGGAGACGCCTCTCGCGACGCGGGCCCCGACTCGTCCTTCGACGCTGCGCCGGACGTGACGCCCGACGCTCCTCCGGACGCTCCGCCCGACGCCGAGCCGGACGTGGACGTCCCTCCCGGCTGTGACGCCGGTGACGATTCGATCGTCCTCCTCACCGGCAGCGGCGAGCTCCATCGCTTCGACCCCATGACCGTCACGAGCAGCCGGATCGGGCAGCTCAATTGCAGCACGTCGTTCTTCAACTCGATGTCGGTGTCTCGCACCGGACGCCTGTACCTGAGCTCGGATATCGGTGAGCTTTACATCGCGAACGCGGACACGCTCGCGTGCGAGAAGACTCCCTTCGACGCAAGTCAGGTCGATTTCATCCGCTACGGCATGGGCTTCACGGCGGACGACGTCCCGGGCGGGGAGAGCCTGTTCATCGCGCCCCGGAGCGCCTTCGACGTGGTCGACCGGCTCGGGCGCATCGATCTCGACGACTACGAGCTCCACATCGTGGGTGAGTTCTCGCCGCCCCTGCCCGCCGCGGAAGTGAAGGGTACGAGCGACGGCCGGCTCTTCCTGATCCACATGGCGACCGACTTCGAGACCGCTCGCCTGATCGAGGTGGACAAGGACACCGCGATGCTCGGCGATTCGATCGAGCTCCCGGTCGGGGACAACTATCAAGCCTTCGATTTCGCGTTCTGGGGCGGAGCGTTTTACATCTTCATCTCGCTCGGCGGCGAGACGACGGCGACCGTGATCCGCTACGCGCCGGATAGCGGGTCCCTGGACGTGCTGGGCGTGATCCCGGTCATCGTGGTCGGCGCCGGTGTGTCGACCTGCGCCCCGCTGTGAGGGGCTGAGTCGCGCTCACGCTGCTCGCGCGCTGGGGAACGCTACGTTCACGTTCGGGCGCGGGCAGCAGATGTTCCCACGTCAGTTGAGGGTAACCTTGGACGGATCGTGTGCCGAGGAATAGCCCCAGTCCACGTCGAGCTCTGCCGAAGCTGCCTCGAATGTCGAGGCGTCCAGCGCCCCGAGGTAGATGTGTGCCTGGCCGTTCTCGCGCACGACGCACAACGCGGCGCCAGATCGCGAGTAAGCGGTCATCTCGTGCGCTTGCGCACAGAGATCCCAGCCGTTTCCGAGATCGAAGGACTGAGCAGAGTAGGAGGCGAGAAACGGCAGGCCGCCGCTCACCGCCTGCCAGTGCATCATCAGGAGCAGGAAGTTCTCGAGCGAATCGTCCTCGGGGTACCACGTGAGTTCGTTTCCCGTAGCGGCTTGCACGACTGGCGGATCCGCCAAGGAGAGACCACTTCCAGTGATCCCCCAGACCACGGCACCCTGGTTCTCGTCCATGAACACCAGGACGTCTCCTTCCAGACCGAGCTCGCTCGGAGCCCGCAGCTCATTGAGAGCCAAGTTGAGCGGGTGGCGCCCAGCGAGCAGGTAGTACTGGCGAAGGACGGCCGGCAGGGGAAGACCGAGACGGCGCTCCGCTTCCTCTAACTCGTCGGAAGGAACGCGATGGTGTTCCGAAAGCGGGAGGCCGAGCGTTGCGAACGCATCCAGGAGCTGCTTGCCGAAATTCACGATGTTGCACCCAATGTAACAGCTTTCAGGTGGCGCAGGCAGCGCCCGCCGGCGCGCCCGGGAGCGAGCGTGCAGAGCGCAGCGTGCAGGCGAAGTCAGCGATGGTTTCTTGCGAGTGGAAGCCCAACAAAACAAAAATCAGGCCTCGGGCGTCACGTAGCGGGCTTCTTCAACGTAGTAGTCGTCGAAGCCGACCACGCGCTTGAGCTCTTCGAAGCTCAGGATCTCTTGCGCGGGGCGGCCTGCGTGGAGATCGGCGAGCGCGCGCTGCATCCCGCGCACGGCGG
>JAEZYO010000810.1 GCA_023419055.1 Pseudomonadota bacterium
CGCGTCGGCGGCTTGCTCGAGGAAGCCCCTCACCCTGACGTCCACCCCGAGCGCGATACGGCTCACACCGGCGGAGGCGAACGCCTCGAGCGTGTCCTTGAAGACGGGCGTCGGCAGGTTGTCCACGCAAAAGAAGCCGAGATCCTCCAGCGTGTGCACGGCGGTCGACTTGCCCGCGCCGCTCACCCCCGTGACGACCACGACCAAAGTCTTCGGGCTTGCGCCGGCGTCGCTAGGTTCCATGACGGTCAGCGGCCCCTGAGCGGAGTGACGGGTGGCGGCGCCGAGCTCTCGTTCGGAGAGACCGCGCGAAACTGGCTGCTCGGGGTGCGGTAGCTCGCGGGCATCGTCGACTCGGAGCGAGCGATGCCCTTCTCGAGCCGCTGCACGAACTCGCGACCCGCGTGGTGACCTGCCTGGCGCAAGAGCTCGTTGCGGGCAGCGATCTCGATGATGCTGCTCATGTTGCGCCCCGGTCGCACGGGCAAGCAGACCTCGCGGACGTTCACGCCCAGAATCTCCCGGAAATGATCGTCGAGGCCGATGCGATCGTAGTCGGCCTCTTCACGCCAGAGCTCGAGGTTCACGACCAGGTCGAGCCGCTTGCGTTCGCGCACCGCGGTGACACCGAATAGGTCCTTGATGTTCAGGATGCCGAGCCCGCGCACCTCGATGTGATGCCGGAGCAACGCCGCGGGCTGCCCGAAGATCATCCCCGGTGGGCGGTAGTCGCAGTCGATCACGTCGTCCGCCACCAGCCGGTGCCCGCGCATCACGAGCTCGAGCGCGCACTCGCTCTTGCCGATGCCGCTCTTGCCGATCAAGAGCACCCCGACCTCGAACACGTCCACCAAGACGCCGTGGATGCTGGTGCGAGGCGCGAGCCGCTGGTCGAGCAACGCGTGCACCGCGTTGATGGCCGTCGAGGAGCGCTCCGCGCAGACCACGAGCGGCGTCTGCGTGCGCTCTGCCTCGTGCATGAGCGGCTCCGGTGGATCGACCCCGCGCGTGACGATCACGCAGGAGAGATTCACCGAGAACAGTCGGCGCGCCGACTCGAGCTGCGCCTCGGCCGGCAGGGACTCGGCGTAGCTGAGCTCGGTCTCTCCGAGCACCTGGAGCCGCGTCGGCACCAGTCCGTGCAGGTGCCCCGCCAGCGCGAGGCCCGACTTTTGGATGCGCGGGTGGATGATCAGACGATCCAGACCGCCGGCGCCGGCCACCAAGCGCACGTTCAGGCCGAGCGCCGGATCATCGAGCAACTCCCGCACCGAGATCCCGCGCGGGGCCTGTGACGGGGGCTCGATCGTACTCAAGGGGTCACCTCGCGGCGGCCTCGTGATCCTGAATCAGCTCGTAAGCCGAGGCCGGGCTCTTCGAGTCGAGCAGCTTCGCGCGCGTCTGCTCGTCGCGCAAAAGGCGGGAGATCCTGGCGAGCGTCCGCAGGTGCTCACCGGTAGCGCGCTTGGGCCCCACCACCCCGAAGATGATGCGCACGCTCCCGCCGTCGATGGCGTCGAAGTCGACACCGCCGGGCACCAGGAGCAAGGCCGCCGCCTGGCGCTCCGCGCTGTCGAGCGAGCTGTGAGGGATCGCGACGCCATCTCCGATCCCCGTGCTCTGCAGCCTCTCTCTCTCGGCGAGCAGATCCTCCACGTCGGAACGCTCGGCCCCGACGGCGGGGGCGAGCAGCTCCGACAGCAGACGCAACGCGTCGGCCTTCGCGTGGATCAGCTCGCCCTCGGGATCGATCAAGATCCGCTCGGAGCTCAAGATGTCACAGAGGCGCATGCTGGAGATCGTGCTGGCTTGGGGGAGCATCAAGACGCGCTCTTGGCGGCGCGCTTCTTCGCGGGTGCTTTCTTGCCGGTCGCACGACGCGGCCGCTTGACCTCTTTAGCGCTCGGGGTCGGCGCTGCAAGCGCGGCCTCCGAGGCCGGCTTGGTGCGCAAGCTTTCGGCGCCCCGCCGGCGCGCTTGTGCGGCACCCTTCGAAGCGCGGATCTGCCGCTCCAGTTTCCCGAGCACGACGTCGATCGAAGCGTACATATCCTCGCTGCTCCACTTGGCTTCGAGGTGTTCGCCTCCGCTCGAGATGCGCGCTTCCGCGATGTGCTTCAGACGGTCCACGGAGAGGGTCACCTTCGCGGTCATGGGGCGGCGGAGAAACTTCTGGATCTTCGCGAGTTTCTCGGTGGCGTAGCGCTTGACGGCTTCGCTCGTGTCCATGTGGCGGAAGGTGATGCTGATGTTCATCGGAGCTCCTTGGAAGCAACATCTAGCCTAGTTCAACGGGAGGCCGTCCGCGAAGCTCGATTTATGGGAGGTCCATCGGGCTTGCCCGAGCCGCGCCGTGCGCCCCCGGAAATAAGTGCTGCTCCCGTCGTTCCATCCGCTCGAGCCTGGCCCGGCAGCCGACGGTCGACGTGCTTCAGAACACGCGCTTCCGCTTGGAAGAGGCCAAGATCCCCAACATCTCGCGGTACTTCGCGACCGTGCGGCGGGCGATCTTGATGCCCTCGTTGTCCTCGAGCAGCTCGACGATGGCTTGATCACTCAGGGGGTTCCCCTTGTCCTCGTCCTCGATGAGCTTCTTGATGGCTTGCTTGACGCTCTCGCTCGCGATGTCTTCGTTCGCGACGCGGCGGATGCTCGAGTTGAAGAAGTACTTGAGCTCGAACAACCCCTGAGGGGTGTGCATGTACTTGTTGGTCGTCACGCGCGAAATCGTCGACTCGTGCATACCGACCGCCTCGGCGATGTCGCGCAAGATCATCGGCTTCAAGTGGGCCACGCCCTTCTCGAAGAAGTCGCGCTGCTTCTCGACGATGCACTCGGCGACGCGGATGATGGTCTTGCGCCGCTGCTCGATCGCGCGGATCAGCCACTGCGCGTTGCGGAGCTTCTCGCCGATGAACTCCTTGGCGCTCGGGTCCTTCATCAGGCGCTTGGTCAGCGCCTCGTTGATGAACAAGCGCTGCATGCCGCGGTCGTTGTCGACGACGACGAAGCGATCCGCGTCCCTGATGACGTAGACGTCGGGCGTGATCCCGATCGTGCGCTCGTCTTGATCCGAGAAGTTTCTGGCCGGTCGGCTCTCGAAATCCTGGATCTCCTTCGCGGCCTCGTAGACCTCCTCGAGGGAGATCTTCATGTCGCGAGCGATCGCCTGATAGTTGTGCTTCTCGAGGTGGTGCAGGTGATTTTTGATCACCTGCATCTCCACGTCGTTCTCTTCGTACCCCGCGGCCCGCGCCTGGATCAGCAAGCACTCGCGCAGGTCGCGAGCGGCCACGCCGATGGGATCGAAGTTCTGGATCATCTCGAGCACGAGCGGAGCGTCGTCGGGATGCAACCCGACCTCGTTCGCCAGATCCTCGACGGTGAGATCCGGGGTGCGCGTGCCGTCAGGGCGCTCGACGCCGACGAGGTCGAGGTAACCGCGCTCGTCGAGGTTGCCGATGACGAGCTCGGCGAAGCGACGCTCGACGTCGGTGAAGTCGCTCATCTGGAGCTGCCAGAGCAGGTGATCCTGGATCGTGCGCGGCTTCGTGAGGTTCTGCTCGATGGGAGGCAGCTCGTCGAAACCGCCCTTGGAATTCGGCGGTGACGCCTGGAGCGTGCGGTTCTCCAGGAACTTCTCCCAGTCGACCTCGCGCGTGGCCTTCTCGTTGGCCTTCGCGTCCCCCATGCGCTCGTAGACGCCGGGGTCCTCGATATTCTGGTCCGGGAGCGGCTGCGCCTCCCGCGCGTCGCGGTTCCGCGCCTCCGGCTCTTCGTCCTGCAGCACGGGGTTGTTGTCGAGCTCTTTGCGAACCTCTTCGACGAGCTCGAGCCGAGAAAGCTGCAGCAGACGGATTGCCTGCTGAAGCTGGGGTGTCATGACCAGCTGCTGCGACAGGCGTAGTTGTTGCTTGATTTCCATCCGTCCTCGAGGGCCTAGGGCCCGAAGTCGAGGGTACTCTACCACCCCGGTGCAAGAAGCGCGCCCGGAAACTTTCCACCCCGAATTTCGAGCCAGCGTGCGCGGAACGCCCTAACAGCGCCAGCGCGCCTCGCTTGCGTCAACCTGCCGCGTTCAGCGGGCGGGGGGCTGGACGGGGATGGAGCCCTGCACTGCTTCCAGCGTCACGTGGCGGGTACCGAGGTCGATCCGCGCCCGTTCCGCGGTAACCCACCCCTTGCCACGGCTGAGGCGAACGTTCCCGGTGAGCTCCACGCTGTGCCGAGTCACGTCGACCTCGACCGCTGCGGCCGTGGCCTCGATGCCTCGCATGCTCGCGCTGACGCCGCCCGTGCCCCGTGCCCAGCGGACGTTCGGCGCCTGGTCGTACTTCACTTCAATCTTCTTGCAGCTCACCTTCAGGTCGCCGAGCGCCGCGCTGACGTTACCCTCGAGCACGGCGTTACCGGCTGCGATATCGACGTCGAGCTTATCGGCCTTCAGGTCGAGCACCTGACCTTCGACCACGGCAAGCGAACCAGGGGCCGTCGTGTCGGTGGGCGCGGCGAGCGCCACGACCGGGACGACTGCCAGAAGCAACCAAGGCAGCACCGGCAGCGTACGGCCCAGCCGGAACTCTTTCATTACCCGAGAGGATAGCATCGTTCGTCGTCTTCGCTCGTGTGCTCTATCGCCTCAGGCTACGGAGGAGTACTGTTTTTTGTTCCTTCCCGAGGCGCCGCCGCGGCGAAACGGGGTAGACGAAGGCGCGATACGTACACGAAACTCGGTTCAATCGCCGTTAGAAACCTACCTTCTCGTGGAACCTCGCTTGACCCCAAGCAACTGACGCGGAAGCCTCTCCTGGGTGCAGCATCGTTCCAGTAGCGGCAGCACGGTCGCGGCGCGAATCAAGGCGCTGCTGCTCTACACGCAGGCTGTACACGGCCCGGCCGAGGCGGACGCGCTGCTCAGTAAGCTCCGGCTCGACCGCGACTACCTGGACGATGAGACCCACCTCGTTCCGAACGAGCTCTGGCACGCCGCGCTCGTGGCCGTCGTCTCACGCTGGGGCCGCGCTGCCCTCGAACAGGCGGTGCCCTGGGTAGTTGCCCCGGAGAACCTCGGCGTCTGGACTCACGTGTTGCGCGGCGCCACCTCGCCTCGCCTCGCCTTCGAACGATTGGATCGTTACGGAGGAGAGTCGGTGCGTATCGAGGCGTGGCGCACCATCAAGGCAGAAGGCTCGTCCTGGTGCGGGACGACGCGCGTCGACCGCGATGCGATCCACGAGCGTGACGGCTTGTGTGTGCAGGCGCGCGCCATGGAGCTCGCCGCGGTGCCGCTCCTGTTCGGCCTCTCGCGGGGCAGCGTCCGGCCCATCGCGTCTCCAGGTCCGGGTCATCTCGGGTTCGAGGTCACTTGGCCCGAGCGCGCACAGAGCGCCGTGCCAGTTGGCTTGGCCGCGGGCGCCGTAGGAGCGATGACGTTCCTCGCGACCGCGGCGAACCCGCTACAAGCAGCGCTCGGTGCAGGGGGGTTGGTCGTCGCCGGAGTGGCGCCCGCTTGGTTCGTCCGCCACGAGCTCCGGCGCCGCGCCCAGACTCACGCGCAAATGGTGCGGATCCAGGCGCTGGAACGCGCCGCTACGCTCAGAGAGCGGCGCGAGCAGGGCTCGGCGGGGTTCCACCCCGGGATGCTGATTGCCGGCAACTATCGCCTCGCCGAGAAGCTCGGCGTGGGCGCGAGCGGCACGATCTGGGAAGCCGAGCGGCTCTCCGACGGCGTGGTCGTCGCGATCAAGCTCCTGCGCGCCCCCGCGGCGCACGACACGGTCGCGGCCGATCGGCTACGCCGCGAAGCCGCGGCGCTCGGCCTGGCTTGGCATCCGAACGTGGTGGAGCTCTTCGACGACGGACACCTGCCCGACGGTACGAGCTACCTCGTGATGGAGCGCCTCTACGGCGAGTCGCTCGCGCTTCGCCTCAAGCGACTCGGCCCGATGCCTCAGGAGGAGCTCTTGCCGATCGCGCTCGCCGTGTGCGACGCGCTCGGAGCGGTCCACGCCGCGGGGATCGTCCACCGCGACGTCAAGCCGAGCAACATTTACCTGGCCCGCGACACGGACGAGCGCGAGCGCGTGAAGATCCTCGACTTCGGCGTCGCGCGCGTGGAGTGGGCGGAGACGCGCCTCACCAACACGAACTCGCCGCTCGGAACGCCGGGCTACATGTCGCCGGAGCAAGAGCAAGGGCTCGAAATCGACCAGCGCACCGATCTCTACGCGCTCGGTGGCGTGCTCTACGAGTGCCTCACGGGGCGCCCCCCGCCGCTCCGCTCCGCCGATCTCTCCCACGCGATCGAAGAGTCCTCCGCGCCGCAGAGCGGCGTTCAGCGCGCTCCGGGCACTATCGGCGAGTCGTGGCGCCGCATCATCGAAAAGGCGACGTCGCCGTTGCCGCGCGACCGCTACGGCGACGCCCGCGCTTTCAAGGAAGCCCTGCTCGAGCTCGACCGCGCGGCGCGCGAGATCGCCTGACTCAGCGCACGAGGGCGAGCCGCGGCGCGACCCCGAACGCGGCCACGTGACCGCTCTCTTCCGCCACATAGACGCTGCAC
>JAEZYO010000883.1 GCA_023419055.1 Pseudomonadota bacterium
TCGGGGTGGTGGCTCACCAGCGACTCCACCCAGGCGACCTGGTCGTCGGAGACGATGCCGTCGCTGCCCTGCAGCGGATGCACGGTGTTGAGGCCGAGCACGAGGATCTCGTCGTCCGCGAAGACGCCGTTCAAGTCGTAAGGAAAATACTGGCGGTAGCGCCCGTAGGGGTCGAAGAGGCGCGAGACCGGGTGATACACCGGAGCGATGTCGTGATTGCCCGGGATGACGAGCCGCGGAAACGGCAAGCTGTCGAGGAAGTTACGGGCGCGCTCGAACTGCGAGGGTCGAGCGTCTTCGGTCAGGTCCCCGGTGACCACGATCAGATCCGGGTCGAAATCGTCGAGCTCCTCGGCGAGCTCGAGCACGACAGGTTGGTCCGCGTCGTCGAAATGCAGGTCGGAAATGTGCGCTAGCCGTCGCATGCTGACTGCGTGGAAGGAGATGCGCGCGGCGTACCACCGAGCGCCCGACCCACGTGTTCGGGGGAGCGTGGCGCGCGAGCGCCGCGTCATTTCGCCATGGCGAGGCCGATGATCTCGAAAGGTCGGGGATTGTTCGGAGCGCGCTCGCGTGGCAAAGATCGGCGAAACGGAGGAGACGTCATGTCGAGCCTGCTCTCTCAACATTCCGAACCGCTCGCGCAGGGTGCGCCCGCTCTCGATCCGGCAGTGATCGAAAAGCTTTCGAAAGAGGTGCCCGGCTGGAAGGTGGAGGGCACGAAGCTCGTCAAGACCTTCGAGTTCTCGAACTTCCACGAGACGATGGCGTTCGTGAACGCGCTCGCCTACGTCGCGCACCGCGAAGATCATCACCCCGATCTCGAGGTCTCCTACGCGCGCTGCAAGGTGACCTACTGGACCCACACCGTCGGCGGGCTGAGCCAGAACGACTTCATCTGCGCCGCCAAGGTCGACGCCCTCGTCGCGTAGCTCCCTTCAGCCGAGTACGGGCGCCGGGCTCACGTTCGCGCCTGCGTCGCTCCGGACATCGAGCTCGGTGTGCCAGCGACCGCTCGTGAGGCGGTATCCACCTACCGTCCCGCTCTGAAAGCGCTTGCCGTCCCAGGAGCGGAGGTCGACGATCACGTGCCCCGCGTCGATCAGGATGCGATTGTAGGCGTTCGGGAAGCCTCGGAGGCGCGTCGACGTCGCGGTGGACGCTTGAGCGAGCAAGAGCGAGCGATTTCGACCGACCTTCTGCGCGGCTGGACCGTTGTAGGCTTCGTGCAAGTGGCCGGTGAGCAGGAGCTGCACGCCGGCCCTATCGACCGC
This sequence comes from Pseudomonadota bacterium, assembly GCA_023419055.1. The sequence continues at coordinate 1,275 of JAEZYO010000883.1, forward strand.
GTCGTAGAGCGCGCGCGCCCCGCGGATGCGGTGCCGGAGTGGACGATCCGCCACCTCGGCGATGGGGTGGTGCGCGGCTACCACGTGAAAGCGATTCGGGTAGCGGAGCACGCACGCCTCGATCCACGCGATCTGCTCGGGCGTGATGCGGCCCTCTTTCCAGCGCAGCGGATGCACGCTGTTGAGCCCCATCACGAGCAAGTCATCGTCCACGTACAGGCTGTCGAGCTCCTTCGAGAAGTACCGCTGGTAGAGCGCGTAGGGATCGAGCACTCGCGCGAGGGGGCGCCAGAGCGGCGCGATGTCGTGATTGCCGGGTACCACGAGGCGCGGGCACGTGAGGCCGTGCAGGAAAGCGCGAGCCTCTTCGAACTGCTCCGGGCGGGCGCGCTGGGTCAGGTCTCCGGTCACGATGCATAGGGTCGGGTCGAACTCGGCGAGATCCTCGGTGAGAGCGGCCACGAGGTTCCGATCGGTACGACCGAAATGGAGGTCCGAGATGTGAGCGAGTCGTTTCATCGTGGAGCCGAACTCCGGCGTGCTGGCGAGCGGGGTCTCGTTGCACTTTTGGGCCTGAGGATTGCTTGTCAACGTCGCATGCGGGCCCCGTTCCACCACTCACGTCGCTCATCTCCCCTCGAAAAGGCGATCGAAGAGGTCAGGGCCGAGTTCGAGCCGAGTCATTTCGCCACTGTCGAGGCGGCACTGTTGCGTCCGACCGACGTGGAAGCGACGCGCGCCGGGACCAAGCCACTCTACGGGCTGAGCGACGATAGGGGCCGCCGCTACGCGCTCAAGCTGGGTCGACCGGAGCTCATGGCAGCCGAGCAGGCGGCGTACGAGCTCCGGCGGCTGGGTCAGCGGCCATGCCTCCCTTCGCGCATCATCGACATCGAGCTCGAGGGTCAGGGGCGCGTGACGGGGCTCTTGAAGCCGTTCGTCGAGTTCGAGATCGAGCGCGAGCTCGACGCGGACACGCAGAGCTGGTCCGAGCTTCAACGCAGCGTGATCCTGCTCGAGCACGCTTGGGAGTGGCTGCTCGACAACTCGGACACCAACACCAGCCAATATGCGTTGGTCGGCCCAGAAGACTACCCGCTCAACATCGACTGGGATCGGTCCTTTTCGACGGAAGCCCGCTCCACGCTCTCGCGCTTCGACAAGTACAAGATCATCTTGCCGAACGCGCGAACCTTCCTCTACTCGGACTACGTCGAGGGCAAGGTCGATCTACCGTTCTCGGTCCTTTACGCCGAAGCGCGCCGCATCCGACGTCTTCCCGTCAGCGGGGTGCGCCGCATCCTCGAGCGTTACGCCCGCGTCCGCTACGAAGAGGACCCGGCGGAAGGCGAAGCCTTCATCGAACGCGTGCTCTCGCGGCAGCGCAGCATCGAGACGGATTTCAGGCGCTTCGCGCGCGACCTCCTGAGCGAGCGCCTCGCGCTCAGCGTGGTGCCGGAGACGACGCCGAGCGCGCGGGTCCGTCAGGGGATGGTCCTGGTCTGGAATCGCGGCCAGCACGTGTTCCAGCGCTTCTCACGCGGGCCCATCGGGACCGGCGGGCGGAAGGCGCTGCGGGCGGTGCGCTCGAGGCTCTGGTAGAGTTTTCACCGGGCCGGCTGCGGCGAGCCCACGAAATCGAGCCCGAAGGTGACGCTGGCTTCCTTGCCGCTTTCGAGAGCGGACCAGCGGAGCGCCTGGGCGCGCTCTCGATCGAGCGGGCCGAGCACCAGGGCGAAGCGCTTGCCCGGCTGGCTCGTTTCGTAGACGCGCGGCTCGATACCCTGGAAATCGAACTCGGAGCGGCGAGCGACGAGCTCCGGCAGCGAGGCTTCACGAGCGAGCTCGACGAAGTGGGTTTGCTCGACGAAGGCGGAGACGCGGCCCACGATCTCGTTCCCGGCGCGGAGCTGGATCGCAAGCCCCTTGCACATCACCTCGGGTGACGCGACGACCGGGTGAGACCAGGAGGCGAGCGCTTCGGTCGAGCCCTGACGGCGCACCTCGACGCGCAACCCCGAGAGCAAATCTTGCGCGGAGCTGATGCGGCCGAGCAGGCGCCAGGTCTCGTCCGTGGTGCCCGTCGAGAGCGCCGGCAGGCAAGCAGCCGGAGCGCCAGGGGCGACGACGCAGAGCTCGAGAGCGGGTGTGCGGTCCGGTTCGAGCACCCTCTCCGCCCCCGGAGCGAGGATCATCGAGCCGAGCCGCAGCCGATACGGGCCGTCACTCGCGTTCGCGGCCGCGTTGCACTCGATGCAACGCTGACCGGAGGGACACTGCGCGAACGCCGCTGGAGCCTTGCTGCACTCGGCGCCGCCGCAGCACTCGGCGCTGCACGGTTTGGCCACGAGGGGCACGGGTTTCTCGGGAACGCGCGCGCTCGAGCTCGTGCTCGCGCTCGGGCGAACGAGATCGCGACCCGCTCCGGTCAAGTCGTGCTGCCGTTCGGGGCTCGTGAGAAGGAGCAAGAAGGTGGCGGCTGCAGCGCCGAGGAGCCCGGCGGTAGCGTACCCGAGCCAGGGTCGGGGCTTCACGCTCGGGGATGAGCGACGTCCGCGGTAGCTCCGGAGCGAAGCGGGTAGCTCGAGGTCGTCACCTTCGAGCTCGCGTTCGGCGGCGAGCACTTCTTCGTCGCTGGTCGGGATCAGATCGCCGCGGTCGCGGAGCGCTCTCACGACGTCCCGCTCGAGGGCCTCGTCGTCCCTGTCGTCTCGGCTCGAGGTCACGGATCCTCCGCTTCTGCGCTCGCCGGAGCGCGCGCGCTGAGCATTTCTCGAAGCTTTTTCATGGCGCGGCTCCGGATCGCGCGGATGTTCTCGCCGGTGGTGCCCCAGCGGGTCGCGAGCTCGGCGGCGACGGCGTTCGGGAGGCGCTGATGCTCCTCGCCCGGGCGATGGTAGAGCGCCGAGACGCGGAGCACGTCGCGCTCGCGCTCGCTCAGCTCCTCGAGAGCGGCGCGCACGAGCTCACGCCGAGGAGAGCGAGACGAGCGCGGAGCGTCCTCGTCGCGACCCGGCACGGTCTCGAGGAACGGTGAGGCAGCGAACTCGCGACGACCCTCGAGCCAATCGGCGAGCAGGTTCTGCGCGATGCGCCCGAGCCAGCCGCGCGCGCGGCGCGAGAGCTCCTCGTCGTCCGCGCAGTCACCGCGCGTGAACGTGTGAGCGCGCTCGAAGGCGCGAAAGAACGTCTCCTGCACGAGATCTTCGACCTCGGCCCCCGTGAGCGCGAGCGGGCCTTTCGCTCGGCGCATCAGCACCGCGTACAGGTAGCGCGCGTGTCGCTCGTAGAACTCCGCCTCCGCTCGCCGCGCCTGGAACGGATCGACCTTGCGCGCGCTCACCCGCTCGAGGAGCTCGGCGTCCGACGGTGGAGGCGGATTCGGGGGCAAGGGAGCGGCCGAAGATATCATGACGAGGACGTCCGTCTCCCTCTCCTACGCCGAAGCGTGACAGCGCGAATCCAGCAAGATTTTCGCCGGAGCGTCGTCACGGATCCCCGTAGCCCGAGGCAAGATGAACCGACGTCTCTTCCTCGTGGGTACGGCTCTCGGCGTTCTCGGCACGGTGCAATCGGCGCAGGCGGACGAAGCGCCGAGCTGCTCCCTCGACGCTCGCTATCCCGGCTTCTACTCGAGCGATTTCGCGCCGCGCGGCGAGGTGGTGCTCACGTTCGACGACGGGCCGCACCCCGGCGCCACCCCGAAGGTGCTCGACGCGCTGAAGAAGCACGGCATGGTCGCGACCTTCTTCGTCGTCGGCCACTCGATCACGCAGCAGACCTATCCGCTGATCCAACGCATGGTGAACGAAGGGCATACGCTCGGGACGCACAGCTACGATCACGACATCCACCTCGCGACGCGACGCGGACCCGGCGCCGTCGATTACATCGTGGGCCAGTACCTGATCGCGCACCTGTGCATCGAGATCGCGTTGCTCGCGCGCTCGGCGGAGCACTTCTCCGAGCTTTACCAGAGCGTCTTCGAGCGCAAGGCGGGCCTTCACCTCTCGACCAGCGAGCTCGGAAAGAACTTTCAGAAATACGAGGAGAACCACCGCCGTCTTCTCACGCAAATGGGTTACGCGGAGGGGGAGCGGCCTTACCCGCTCCTCTACGCGCGCCCGCCAGGTGGCATTCCGTACCTCGGCAACTGGGGCGCCGATCTGCGCGTTCAGCACGAAAAGGCGCTCGAAAAGCTCGGGCTCCTCAACGTGCTCTGGCACGGCGGGGCCGGTGACACCGACCGGGAGCGAGCCGGCGACTACGGCTTCCTGGTCGGCAACTTGCGCTACGCGTCGCGGCGCGGCGGCATCTTGCTCCTGCACGACCAAATCAAGAAGGACGCGCTCGGCGACGCCCTGGCTCGCATGGCGGCGGATCCGGAGATCGAGGTGGTCCCTCTCGAGCGATGCGTGGAGCGCAAGTTCGCCTGCGGTGAGCGGGCGCTGCGGCTCGCGCTTGCGGCCTCGACGAAGCCTGGGGCGACGCTTCTGGCCGGACGCTGAGTCGGGTGCTTAGCGACCTTTTAGGATCCGCGTAGCGAGGTCTTAGCGTCCGCCGTTCCGTAGAACGGGCAAAACGGAGACCATCGTGATTCGCCACAGCGTCCTTCTTCTCGCGCTACTCCTTCCGCTCGCCAACGCGGGCACCCTCGCCTGCAGCTCGAACGATTCCGACGAGTCGGGGGCCGGAAGCCTCAGCCTGTCGCCCGACTCGGGCACCCTGCTGCCCGGCGTCCAGCAGGTCCTGAGAGCGGAAGGCCTGGCGGGCTCGGACCTGGTCTGGAGCGTCGACGGCGGCGAGCTCTACGAGGACGGCGCCACCGCGACGTTCGTGGCGCCGGCCGAGCCGGGCGAGTACGAGGTGAGCGTCCGCAGCCGTTCGAACCCGGACGCCAAGGCGCTGGCGAGGCTCAAAGTGATGGCGCTCGAGCCGAGTGAGCTTACCCGCGAGGACGTCGAAGAGCTCGCTGCGGTGGCCGGCGAGCGCGGCCGGGTGCGTTTCGAAGCCGTGCCCGAGGGTGAGCTCGGCGCGCGCGCGCGTTTCACTCTCGTGAGTGACGAGTCGGCGACTGGCCTTCGCGCCGCGGCCGAAGGGGCTGCGGAGCAGACCACGGGGGCGGCGTACGAGGAAATCGAGGTCCGGATCATCGACGAGAAGCACGGCGAGCTCTCGTTCGGCGGCGTGACGATCGACGGCTACGGCGCGCTCGACGAGTCGCAAAAAGCGGCGCTGCGCGCGCTCGCGTCGTCGAGCCTGTTCGCGGACGCCGCGCTCGTCCCTCTCGATCTCGCGTGCACCGGTGAGCTCGTCGCGCCGAAGGTCATGGCGTCGCTCTTGATGCCGATCCAGGCGGTTCAAAAGTACCTGGTCGCGGATCGCGCAAGGCTCGCGACCTCGCTCGCCGAGTCGTCGGCCTGCCGCTATTTCACGCCGCTCGACGCGCCGTCCAAGGACGAGCGCCCCGCGCCCGACCTACCGCTCCTCTCGAACGGCCAAGTCGTGCCCGCGACCTTCGGCTACCTGCCCTTCGACGACGAAGGAGAGGTGGTGTCGCTCGCGATGTCGACGAAGAAGAGCGCGCTCGATCCGGGCGCGGGGGCGCGCGGGCTCGCGCCCGACGTGAACGTATTCGGACCCGGTGGGTCGATGTGCCGCGGCGCGTGCGGCGCCGACTGCGAGGAGAACAACTGCGGCGAGAAGCGCGAGGAGTGGCGCTGCGTCCAGGAGGACGGGCGAAACACCGGGTACAAGCAGCTCTGGGTCAGCTACACGTGCGGCGAGCACGAGGGCTGCGTCGAGCACGACGAGTGTTTCGACAACTGTAAAGCGCAGTTCGGCGTCGGCAGCTGGGACGCCGGGTTCTGCATGCGCGGGTGCGACTTGCAGGCTGCGAGCGGCTACGGAGCGCTTCAGGGCATCGATTGGGCGCAGGGCTACGGCCCGTTCGAGAACGAACAGACGTACGACTACAGCTACGGCGAGCCCGAGCGCGACGAGAAGCTCTGCCCCAAGGATCTCGGGTTGATCGCGAACCCTGGCAGCGGCATCGCGCCGCACGAGACCGTGCTTTCGTGGAGCGGTTCCGGTAGCGTCGCTTCCGACTCGACCTGCGAGCTCGATTTCGGCGACGGCAGCGAGCCGGTCACGATCGATCCTTGCCCGGTCTCGGGCGAGCGCGCTCACACCTACGCGGTGCCGTCCGACCTCCGCAGCGCGACCACGCTCTACACCGCGACGCTGACGCGCCTCGACACCGGCACGACCGTGTCGACGGACGTTCAGGCGAGCTGGCTCTTCCAGGCCGATCCGGCCTCCGGCCAGGCTCCACTCGAGACCACGCTCACCTGGACCGGCTTCAGCGGCGTCGAGAAGCAGCTCGACTGCGAGATCGACTACGGCGACGGCGAGACCGAGATCGTCTACGACTGCGCCAAGAGCGACGGGGTCGACCACACCTACGCCGAACCGGGCCTCTACAACGCGAAGATCACCGTGCACGGTGAAGAGCGCACGAGCACGAGGAGCATCGCGATCGAGGTGGACGACGGCGCGGCGCCCACGGAGTGCGATCACGTGCGCGACGTCACGTCCTGGAAGGCGACCGCGACCTTCGGTTACAACATCTCGGCAGCCGATACGGCGCTCAGCGTGAGTCACGTCGCGAGCGGCGAGGTGCAGGCGACGCTCACCAAGTCGAACGAGAGCGACTACCACATGAGCTTCTGGTCACTTTCGCCGACCGGCACCGTGAGCATCAAAGAGATCGCGAACTCGCTCAAGCCGAACGCCGTGAACCCCCAGTACGAGTACATCGGCAGCGACACGCCGCTGCCTCCCTCGAGCTCGGCGGACACCGGCTCGAACGTGCTCTTGGCCTTCAACCTCGAGAAATGCCTCTACAACGTGCACTTCCAGATGATGGTCCCGGTCGCGACTCGCCACGGCAAGGACACGGGCACCGGCGAGATGTGGGTCGCCGCGTTCCAGACGCCCTGGCGCCCCATCCCCTCGAGCCTCGAGCTCTCCGACGGCGGCGCGTACAGCGCGCACACGGAGGACTTCATCCTGAGCTCGGACGAGCTCATCGAGTACTACGCGGTCTGGAACTCCGACCTCATCGACATGCTGGGTGAGGCCGGTCTCAGCGAGGCCCAGGTCTCGTGGAAGGTCTGGCCCAGCGAGCCTTGACGGCGTGAGCGGGCGCGATGCAAGGTCGCCATAATCAAAATCCCTAGAAAAGGCCGCTGAAAGCCGAGGCGTAACCTTCCGGAAATCGGAGACGCGCCTCGGTGCCGATCGAGATCGTGCAGTTGGCTCTAGGCTCTCCGCTGGCGCAGAGGTACGGTCGCCCCGAGGAAGGAGGGAGGATGGCAAACCTCTCACGAAGTTCGTTCGTCACCGCGGCCGTCGTTCTGCTCGCTTGCGGACGCCGCGAGCCGGAGCACCCGGACGCCGTCAACGTCTTGCTCGACTGCAAGGAGCTCAACTCATCGGGACAGGAGTTCGCGTTCCAGCCGACCGAGGTCAAGCCGATCGAAGGGCCGCTGCTGTTGCAGGGTGAGTGGCGGGGCGGTCCCGCCGAATCTTATTCGGACTGTCCTCGGCAAGAGGCACGCATCGTGCGCCCGCCTGCAGGTGGTCGCGAGGTCCCGTTCACGGGCGCTGGGGGGATCAGCGATCCGCTCGTCATTCCCGCGGGTATGACGTTGCGTCTGGGGGGCGACGAGACGGGGAGCGCTCCGTGGTCGAGCACGGGCCTCCAGCTCGTCGAGGTGTTCGACGAAGCAGGGAAGCGTGTATCGGCATTCTACCTGGGTGATGCGGGCGACTCGCCGTTGACGCTCGGCGGCGTGCCGATTCCGCGTCTCGGCCCGGCCGCGACGCGGCACTCTCCGCTCACTCTCCCCGAAGGCCTGATTCCAGCGGGGCGACCGGTTCGATTGCGCGTGAGCGGGCTCATTCATGCGAGCGCCGCTGGTTCGGATCCGTTCTTCGCCATTCCGGTGACGGCGACCGAGACCTCGGACCAAGCGGTGCTCGTCGAGTGCACGCCCGAGGACCGTTGCGGCACTCTCGTGGCTCAGAGCAGCGGCACACCCCCGGCTTCAGCGGCGCCGCTCGCGATCGCGGACAAGTCGACACCGGCGCCCGGAGCGGTGGCAGTCGCTCCGGCCGCTCCTCCACCAACGGCTCCCACGACACCCAACGTCGTCGCCGACTCGTGCATCAAGAAGATCGACTGGAAGAACCATGCTTATGGCGTTTCCTCGCTTTCGCCAAAGCCGTTCCAGCTCGTCAACGGCGAGCACCGTTTGACGGTTCGAAAGGTGAAGCCCGACCCCCTCATGACCCTCGGCATGTCCGAGCAGGGCATCGCGCTCTACTTCAGCCAAGCCATCGAGGCGGACCTCGACGGAGAAGGTCCGCGCGAGGCTGTAATCCGCCTGTTCAAGCGAGATTTCGGCGTCTATCACGGCAACTCGCCCGGCGAGGATCCACAGCAGGTGGCGTATGTTTTCCGCGTTTCGGAGGCTTGCGAGGCGACCCCGCTCGGTTTCGTCGAGATGAAGCCACAAGACTTCCTGCGATTCGAATCAGGGGCGCTGTTGCAGCTCCGCGCCGAAAGTAGTGGCGGAGTGCGGAAGGAATGGCGCCTTCAGGGTGACAAGCTTCACTTGGTCGCGACGAGCAAGGTGAGTGAGGAGGAGCTCTACGGTCCGCCGAAGACCTGCGACGAACAAAAGTACTTGGCAGCTTTGCCGAAGCAGCACGGCAAGCGGCCCTGGGATTTCAGCGATCCGTGCCTGGAGCATCGCCTGAAGGTACGGCTCGGGAAGAAGCTCGAGCAGTTCCACGAGCACAGCGGCGGCCCCGCTCCCACCATGCAAATCGTCGACGGCTACCTGATCGCGACCTTCTGCAAGGCGCGCGTGTGCGGTGGGTACCATGCCGCTTACGCGGTCGACGTCAAAACCGGGGAGGTGAGCGCCGCCATCGAAGCTCTTGGCAAGGTGCAGTGGTTCGCTTCCGGAGAGCCCCCGGCGCCCCTAAAGGCGGTGGTTGCCGAGCTCCAGGCACAAAGCCGCGCGCCTCAATAGCAGCGGCCGGCAGCGACGCTTACTCGGCGGCGATGACACCGCGGGCACGTTCGACGCGCTCGCGGTGTTCTCGCTCGAGCGCCTGATGGGTCGGACCACACGCTCGCACCACCTGGTTCGACCAGTCGAGGTACTCGACGCGACGCTCCTTGGTCCAGCACCCGGGGAGCGTCGCCACGTTGCTACACGATTTCGGCGTCGGTCACGCCCGCGACGCGAGTGAGGATCGCCGCCACGTCGATCACGTGGTTCACGTACGGTTCGCCGCTGCCCTTGCGGGTCTGAGCGCCATGGGCGTGCGCCGCGAGAGTCAAGGCGTCGAAGAGGCGAACGGATTGCACGGCTAGCCTTCTCTTGCTTCGCGTTTCAGGCGCACCGCGAGGTGCGTCGCGTACTGCTCGTAACCGACCTTCCGCGCGATGCCGACGGCGCCGAGGTTCGCTTCGAGCGTCTGATAGAGGAGCGTCTTACCTTCCGCGAGTGCGCGCTCCACCACGGCGCTCACGGCGGCGCTGCCGAAGCCACGGCCACGATATTCGGGGTGAGTGAGCACGCAGGGATCGCCCGCTGTTGGATTCCAGGATCGATAGCCCGCGCCGGCGACGATCTTCGAGCCGACGAAGCAGGCCGCGATTGGACCTTCCACCTTCTCGTCGAGCCCTGCCATCGCCCACTCCTCGGGATCGCACTCGGAACGAAACGCCGACAACGCCGGATCGCTCGGCTCGACGAAGCGGGTGTTCTCGTCGTGAACCTTTCGGAAGCGCGCCGGATCCAGGCAACCCTGAAACGCCGGGCCGATCGCGCGATCGAAGTCGTCCCCGAGGATGGTTCGCCATTCACTCTCGTCGAGGAACGGCTCGTTGAGTCGGGCGACCAAGGCAGCGAGCGGCGTCACCCAACCAGCCGGTGCCGACACCACCGTTCGAGCCTTCCTGCGGAAGCTCCAGAGGCCACAGTAGGTCAGGCCCACGTGCTTTCTGATCGAAAGCCCGGGTGTGTCCCACTCCTCCGGGGTGACACCGAGAAAGCCTGCCCAAAAGATGTCGTCTGCGCGTCCCACGCTTTCTATCGAAGCATGTCAGTCGTCGAAAGGATACGGCTGGCGCGGGGCCGGCGAGGAAACCGCCTTCATGGGGCGCCGTCGTTCTGCTTCGGCGGCCACCCGCTCGCCTTTCGTGGGACCGTGAAGGCTCGAACCGCCGTGACGACGGACCAGATCGTCGCCGACAAGAGGAAGGTCGCGAGAACGAGGACGAACGGCGGCATGTCGAAGTGGACGGACGAGACCAGGATCGCTCCGCTCGCGAACGAGAACGCCGCGGTCGGCAGCAGCCGGAACGCGACGGCGTGCATGAAGCGCCGAACCACGTAGAACCAGGCGGCGAGGAGCGGGCCGAAGAGGAGCGGTACGACCATCCAGAGCACGCCCTCGCCCTTCTCGTAGTCGAGAAACAAGGCGATGAAGTAGCAGAGCGCCACGCCGACCGACGCCCAACGGCGGAGGGCGCGTCGAGCAATGATTGGCTGCGAGGTCAGCCGAGCCTCGAGCAGCGTTTCCACCGAGAGGACGCTCACGACGCTGGCGACGAACACCGAGATGACCAGATCTGAATAGGCTTCGGGGTTCACGAGGTCGGCGCGAGGCTTCGCTCACATCTTCCGATTCACGTACACCTGAAGCAAGACCTCGGTGCCCTTGAGCAGCGGATACATGAAGCCCGCCTTGAGGAGAGATCCACCGAGGTCCGCCGCGCCGCTCGGGATCACCGCTTCCGGCAACAGATCGAGGAACCCGCAGATCCCGCAGCCGACCAGGATGATCCCCATGACGATGCGCTCGAACGTGAGCAGGTGGTTCGCGAGGGATTTGGCGACTTCGGTGCTTTTGTCGGTGGTGAGGGCGGCTTCGGATTGCATGGGGCCTCCTTTCTGGGCTCGGTGCCGGCGGTGACCTGCACCGTGGCTTTCGAGAACACGACGAGCGAGACCCGGCGATCTCGACATCCGTCCGGATCTTTTTGCGGGCGAGCCCAATCGGGTGGCATGCCGCCAAGGTTGGAATGGAGGCTAGTCGGAAAAAGATACGCCCGATGGTCCCCTCGAGCCTTCCGTCACGTCCTCTTTCGTGTCCTTCCGGGAGCTTTCGATTGGTGTGCCGAGGGCTTTGTGGGGGGCGGCCATACCCGATCGCTTAAGCACCTATCGCGCCTAATTGCAGGGCAATCCGTGGCCGAGAGCGGGAGGGTTTGGGCTCGCGAGCCAGACCGATGAGGACGTCGCCCACGGTGCCGATGAGTTCGGTCC
>JAEZYO010000953.1 GCA_023419055.1 Pseudomonadota bacterium
CGCCCACTTCGACGACTTCGTGGAGGCCTACTGGCAGAAGCGGCAGCGCCGGGGAGTGACCGAGATCGTCGCGCGCAAGGAGCTCAGGCGCTCGCGCACCGCGTTCGGCTTGATGATGGTCGAGCACGGCCACGCCGACGGCCTCGTCGCCGGCGTTCGCCAGGATTACCCGGCCACCATTCGTCCGGCGCTCCAGATCATCGGGGTGCGGGAGGGCGTGCGCCGCGCGTCTGGCATGTACATGGTGGTGACCAAGGCCGGCGCGCTGTTCCTCGCGGACACCACCATCAACATCGACCCCGACGCGGACACCCTGGCCGAGACCGCCGTCCTCGCCGCGGACGCGGTCGCCGATCTCGGGCTCACTCCGCGCGTCGCGATGCTGAGCTTCTCGAACTTCGGGGACGCGCCGCACCCTCAATCCCAGAAGGTCGCCGACGCCACGCGCATGGTGAAGGAGCGCAGGCCCGAGCTCATGGTCGACGGCGAAATGCAGGCGAACGTCGCGCTCGACGAGGAGGCGCGCGCTCCGTACCCGTTCAGCAAGTTGAAGGGCCGCGCCAACGTCCTCATCTTCCCGAACCTCGACGCCGGTAACGCGGCGTACAAGCTGCTCGCCGTGACCGGCGGCGCCGACGTGGTAGGTCCCATGGTGCTCGGCCTCGCCAAGCCCGTGAACGTGCTCCAGCAAGGCGCGAGCGTCGACTCCATCGTCCACATGACCGCCATCACGGTCACGCAGTCATTGCAGAAGGTACGCGCCGACGCGAGGTGAGTGAGCGTCGCTGCCTCGAGCAGCGCATCGTGAGGCGCGCCGCGGGTCACGCGCGAGGCATCTCGACGCTGACGGCGTCGTGCACGAAATCGAACGGCAGCTCGCCCAGTAGGGGTCACGTTCTGATGCCGCGCGGGATGGAGGTTGGTTGCAATCTTGTGCCCGGAGCGCCTGCGCGCGTTGAGTAAGGCACCTTTGGTGCGCGGAAGCGCCTGCGGCAGGGTGAAGAGTCCGCTAAGGAGAAAGATCCCGAGGCGCTCACCCCCTTAACCGCATGCGACCCATGAGAACTCGAACACTCGCGCTTACCCTGATTCTCGCCGCTGGCTGTAGCTCCGAGCCGGCACGGTCGAAGAGCGGCAACTCGAGCGGTGGTAGCGGCGGAGCCTCGAGCGGCGCAGGCGGGGCCACCGCTGGCTCGGGCTCGGGCGGGGTCTCTTCGGCTTCGGGCGGAGCCGCGGGCGCGAGCGCAGGGAAGGGCGGGGCCGGAGCGGGTGGCGGCGGGGGAACGGGCGGGAGCGGCGGCGTTCCGATGGAGCCGCGGCCCGTCGTGACCGCAGAGCCCGGCACCGATCTCGTGATCATCGACCCGAGCGTGCAGCATCAATCCTTCGAGGGCTGGGGCACGAGCTTGTGCTGGTGGGCCCACCACGTGGGCGGCTGGGCCGAAGCCAAGCGCAACGCCGTGGTCGACGCGGTCGTCGATCCCGTGGACGGCCTCGGCTACAACATCTTTCGGTACAACATCGGCGGTGGGGAGAACCCTTCGCACGAGCACATGCAGCAGCATCGCGAGATGCCGGGGTTCCAGGATGCCGATGGCACCTTTACTTGGGAGAAGGACGCGAACCAGCGCGCCGTGCTCTTGCGCATCGCGGAGCGCGGAACGGACCTCGTCTTCGAGGCGTTCTCGAATTCTCCACCCTACTGGATGACGAACAGCGGCTGCGCCTCCGGCAGCAGCGGCGGAGGAGACAATCTCAAGGCCGACTACTACGACGACTTCGCGCACTACCTCACCGAGGTCGTGCGCCACTATCGGGACGAGCACGACATCACCTTCCGCACCCTGGAGCCGCTGAACGAGCCGTTCGCCAACTGGTGGAAGTCGAACGGCTCCCAGGAGGGGTGTCACTTCGATCGGGCGAGCCAAGAGAAGATCATTCGAGAAGTCGCGGCCCAGCTCGCAGAGAAGGGGCTCGACGACACGGTGGTCAGCGCGTCCGACGAGAACAGCATGGACGACGCCGTTCAGAACATCGGCGCGTTCAGCGCGGAGACGCTCGGCGCCTTTCAGCAGCTCAACGTGCACTCCTACGCGGGGAGCAAGCGGAAGGAGCTTCGGGAGCTCGCCTCCCAGCTCGGTAAGCGGCTCTGGCAGTCGGAGTCGGGGCCGCTCGGACAGAGCATCAGCGACGACACGGACGCGGCGCTCTTCATGGCGGAGCGCATCATCCGCGATCTACGGGAGCTGAAGCCGGAGGCCTGGGTGGATTGGCAATCGGGCGATCCGTCGCGCAGCTGGGCAAGCTTCACGCTCGATGACGGCGCACAGTCTTACGCGCCCATCAAGCGCTTTTACATGCACGCGGGCTTCAGCCGCTACATCCGCCCCGGCGCCACGTTCGTGGAGGTCGACGACGAGAACATGGTGGCCGCCGTCAGCGCCGACGGGCACACGCTCGCGCTCGTCATCAGGAACGGCGACCGCGAGGCGGAGCGCGCCTACACGCTCGATCTCACTCGGCTCCCGACGGTCGGTCCCGCGGCGGAGGTGCACCGCACCTCGCGTACGGAGGATCTCGAAAGGCTCGCAGACGCGACGATCGAGGGCTACCGCGTCGTGGTCACGGTGCCCGCCTTCTCCGTCACGACTTTTGTGATCCCAATGCCCTGAGCCGCGGTCGAAGCTCACCGCTCCCACTGGAAAAGCCCCCGGTCGAACCGGCTGGCATCAGCTAGCTAACTCCGCGACTCCATTGCGAGAAACACTCCTGGACCCTGCGAAAGGCGTCCGACGACGCCGTCAGACGCCTTCGCACCCAGGAGCGGCCGATTTCCAAGGCGTCAGGCGCCTCCGCAAAGCAGCGCCGGGGCCGTGACGTTCCGAGGATCGAGCAGCGCTGGGTGCGGAGCTCGATGACGACGATGTCGGGGCCATCCGCATCCTGCGAGCGGCGCGACTCATTCGGGAAGGAGCGCGTGCAAGCAGCGAAAGCGGCGCGACGAGCGCGTCAGAGGCGTGCGCACCCTGCGGGCACGAAAGGGGGAGTGGAGGAGGGGCGAATCCTGGGTGTCGAGGCGCGTGACGAACGAGTCGCCCCGGGTGAGTTGCGTCGGCGGGAACCTCCGAGCTTCGCGAGGTCGGCGCTTCGACGTGGTCCCGCCGCCCAAAGATACGCCCTAGCGCGCGGCTTCGAGCGCTACGGCGCGGTAGACGTCCCAGGGGACCTCGATGGGCGTGCCGTGCCGCACGCCGGGGAAGAAGACGGACGAAGAGATGTCTTCCCACTGCGAGGGACTGTCGAGGTCGCCGTCGCGGGCTTGGAGCGCGCCGTAGGCACCCTCGCCGTACTTGTCGAAATAGACGAAGAGCGTGCCGTCGCGCTCGAGAAAAGAGGGGCCTTCCGCGGCGTAGCTGCCCGTGATGGGCGTCGAGGGCGCGGCTGTCCACGCGCCCTCTCCGAAGAGCTTCGTCGAGCGGAGCGCGCGCAGGTTCTTCTGCCCGTCCGCCTCGTCCTTGAGCACCATCAGGTAGCCGCCCGAGTCGGCGCGAATGGTCGCGTCGATGAAGTTTCTGCCCGGTTTTGAATACAGCACGGCCGGCGCGGTAAATTGCTGAAAGTCCTGCGTGAGCACGTAGTAGATGTCGTGCGGATCGGAGCCCTGCGTTTGATCGAGCGGCGACGACCAGAACAACAGGTATTGCTCGCTCGCGTCATCGTAGTACGTCTCGGGCGCCCACACGTGCTCGACGTCGAGATCGACCGTGACGTAGTCGGCGTCGCTCCAGGTCACGAGATCCGGCGACGTCGCGTGGCCGAGCCCACGATCCTGGACGCAGTCGGCCTCTGCCCACGGGACGCAAGTGGTGGTCCACACCAGGTGATACTGACCGTCGGGGCCGCGCATCACGTGCGGATCGCGAAAGGAGCCTCCGCCCACCGACGGGGGCATGAAGACCTTGCCGCCGCCTCCGATGGCTCCCCAGTGCAAGCCGTCATGGCTGTGTGCGAGCCGGAGCCCGTCTCCGCGCCCCTCGCTCACTTCGACGAAGTAGGCGAAGAGGTAGTTCTTCTGCTCGGGCCTTCCGGCGCGGTAGAGCGCGAGGATCTCCGACGGATCGAGCACGCGAGAGATGAGCCCCAGATCGTCCACCGCTCCGTCCAGGAAATCGGCGCCTTCGCCGCCGTAGAGCCCGCGCCCCACCGTGATCCCCGACGTTGCCGCGAACGGCGCGCCGGGACACGTCGCCTTGCCCGACAGCGCGCCGTCCACGTAGATGCGCTGCTCTCGAGCCGAGGCGTCCTCGGTGACGACGACGTGATACCACTCGCCGGGCCGCGGCTGGATCTCCGCGCTCGCCACGCACGAGGACGCGCTCGTGGAGTCGGCGGGCAGGGTAGTGAACGAGAGGCGTCGGTCGTCACGCAGCTGCAGGTAAAAAGCGCTCACCTGCTCGCCTTCCGCGGCCACGAACGTGTCGTAGCCGTCGAGCTCTTCGAGCTTGACCCAGGCGGACACGGAGAAGTCCGAGGAAGTGTCCAGCACGGGCTCGGACGTGCGCGCGCTGCTCGAGGTGCCCGAAAGGATCAGGTGCTCGCCGGAGGGGCCGGCGCCGAGCGTTGCACCCTCGAGCGTGAGCTCCGCCTCTCCGCGAAGGGGCGCGATCTTGCCCGCCTCCTCGTTCTCGAAGTCCCAGAACACCTCGAACTCGGAGAGAAGCGCGCTGATGTCCGGAGCGCTGACGGAGCCTGCCGAGCCTCCGCTGCCCCCGTTCGGCGCTCCGCCCGTGCCGCTACCTCCGCTCACGCCGCCCGCTCCTGCCTGACCGCTCGCGCCCGCTCCGGTGCCCCCCGTGGGTGCTCCGCCGCCCGCGCCGGAAGCGCCAGCGCCGCCAGCGGCCGCTCCCCCCGTGTTCGTCGAGTCGCCGACCGATTGCGTGCTTTCGCACGACACGAGCAACGCGGTGAAGACGACGCCGGCGTGCAACGAACGGTCGAAGAGCATCCCGGCAGGTTATAGCTCGAATGATGCCGAGCTCGAGACCGCGTCGACAGCGTCGCGGCTCACCAGAATCTTGCGTTCCGAGCGCGCGCGCCCGGGGCCTTGGGCGCCGCTCGCTCAG
This sequence comes from Pseudomonadota bacterium, assembly GCA_023419055.1. Next base: position 5,124 of record JAEZYO010000953.1, read on the forward strand.
TAGCGCGGCACGCTAGGATCCACCTCGAGTGACCACGCGTCGATGCCGCCGGTGAGGTTGTAGACCTCGCGAAAGCCATCCAAAACGAACTGCTCGGCGGCGCGCTGGCTGCGCACGCCGTGGTGGCAATACAGCACGAGCGGCGTGTCCTTGGGCTGCTTCTCGAGCTCTTCGAGCAGTGAGGGCTCGAGCAGGTGCGCGTCCGGAAGTTTTGCGATGGCCTGCTCTTGCGGCGTGCGGACGTCGATCAAGAGCAACTTGTCGCCCTCGCTCAGGCGCTTCTTGAGCTCCTGCGGGGTAAGGCGCTTTACCTTCGCGGGCTCGTTGGGGTTCTGAATCTTGAAGGCGAGCCCGTCCGGCGTATCGACGACATCGATGTGCACGCCGTCCGCTCGCTGGAGCGCGCTGCGAGCGACGGCGATCTTCACGCCGGAGGCGTCGGCGATGACGTCGCGGGGATCGGGAATACCCACGGCGAGGTCGTGCTGGAAGTTCGGCGTCACGTCGAAGCGCACCGCTTCACCCGGCTCCTCGAGCGCCGCCCTGAGCTCGGCGGCCGCTCGGGGAGAGAGCGTGATGCGCGGCGTGCTCGGCCGCGTCAGCTCGCCGAGCTTCTCCTCGAGCTCACCGGACTCGTAGAGCGCGATCATGATGTCGGACCCACCGACGAACTCGCCGCGAATATAGAGCTGCGGGATCGTCGGCCAGTTCGAGAAGCTCTTGATACCCTCTCGGAGGCTCGGGTCCTGCAGCACGTCGACGGCGAAGTAGTTCGGCAGCAGACTGTCCAACAGCTCGACGGCCTTGGCCGAGAACCCGCAGGCCGGGCGACCTCGACTGCCCTTCATGAAAAGGACGACCGGGTGGCTCTCGATGAGGTGCTGAATTCTTTCCTGAGCGGACAACTGCATTGGATTGGTGGCAGGCTAGTAGCCTGGATTACGACGGAGCTTGAGAAAAACCTTTACGGCAGAACTCGGCCCACACTTAGGGATAGGGAGCAGCGACCGCTGTGTCACCCCTACGGGTAAGGATTTCATGAAGATGCGAGCTTTCGAGGGTAAGCGCGGATGACGCGAGCAGGGGCCTTCGGGACTCTCGAACAGCAGGCCAGGGACCGCGTCTTGCTGCTCGATGGAGCGCTCGGGACCGAGATCGCGCGACTCGGGCTCCGGGAAGAACAGTATCGGGGAGAGCCCTTCGCGGGTCACCTTTGGCCGCTCTCCGGGAACCACGACGTGCTCGCGACTTCCGCGCCGTCGATCCTGAAGGCCGTTCACCGGGCCTACCTCGAGGCCGGGTGCGATGTCATCGAGACTGCCTCCTTCAACTCCAACCGCTTCTCGCAGGCGGTTTATGGGCTCGAGTCCCGGGTCTACGAGCTCAACTTCCGCGCCGCCGCGGTCGCCCGCAGCGTCGCCGACGAGTTTACGGCGCGCGACCCGAGGGCGCCCAGGTTCGTGGCCGGGGCGCTCGGGCCGAGTCCGTTCCTGTTGAGTCGCAGGACCGCGAGCGGTGATGGCGTGCCCGACGCCGAGCAGTTCCGCGAAGCCTACGCCGAGCAGGCGCGGGGCTTGATCGACGGCGGTTGCGACCTGCTGCTGCTCGAGACGGTGACGTGCAGCCGCACCCTCGAGGCTTGCCTCGCCGGCGTGAGCGAAGCCGTGCGCGCGCTGGCCCGACCGCTGCCGCTCTCCATCAGCCTGGCCCTCGTCGACGAGCGCGGACGAACGCCGAGCGGCGAGACGCTCGACGACTTCTTACCCGTGATCCGCGCGGCGCAGCCCTTCTCGGTGGGGCTCAACTGCTCGCTCGGCGCAAGGGCGATGCGGCCCCTCGTTTCTGCGCTACGCGATCGCTTCGACGGCGTCGTGAGCGTGCACCCGAGCGCGGGCTTGCCCGGCCCGGGCGGCCGCTACGCAGAGACGCCCGAGATCTTCGCGGACCTCGTGGGGGAGCTTGCGCGCGACGGCCTCGCCCGCATCGTGGGCGGTTGTTGCGGGACCACGCCGGCGCACTTACGCCTGCTCGCCGAGCGCGTGCGAGCGCTCTCCCCGGCCGAATGAGGGAAGCGGCTCGCGAGCGCGCCGTTGTTGCAGGGTTCGCGGGGCCGCGCGTCGGCGCTATGCTCCTCCCGCGATGAAGCTCGTCAAGGTCGCCGCCGCGGCCCTCAATCAAACGCCGCTCGACTGGGACGGTAACAAGCAAAATATCCTGGCGGCGATCTGGGCGGCGCGCGCGGACGGAGTCAGCATCCTGTGCCTGCCCGAGCTCTGCATCACGGGTTACGGCTGCGAGGACGCGTTCCTCTCGCCCGCGACCCGAGAGACGGCGCTCGACGTGCTCGGGGAAATCCTGCCCGCGACCGAGGGCATCGTGGTTTGCCTCGGCCTGCCGCTCGCCTTCAACAAAGCCACTTTCAACGCGGTGTGCCTGGTCGCGAACGGAAAGCTGCTCGGCTTTTGCGCGAAGCGCGCGCTCGCCGGCGACGGGATCCACTACGAGCCGCGCTGGTTCAAGCCGTGGCCCGCCGGTAAGCGCGTGCTCGCTCGCATCCGGGGCGCCGAGTATCCGCTCGGAGACGTCCACTTCGACTGCGGCGGAGTGCGCATCGGCTTCGAGATCTGCGAGGACGCCTGGATCGCGGAGCGCCCGGGCGCGGAGCTCGCGCTCGACGCGGTGGACGTGATCTTGAACCCGAGCGCGAGCCATTTCGCGTTCGGCAAGCGCGACGTGCGCCGGCGCCTGGTCCTCGAGGGGTCGCGCGCCTTCGGCGTCTCTTACGTCTACAGCAACCTGCTCGGAAATGAGGCCGGGCGCGCCATCTACGACGGGGACGCGATGATCGCGACCGGCGGCTCGATCGTGGCCCAGGCGCGGCGCTTCTCGTTCGCTTCGTACGAGCTCGTGAGCGCGGTGGTCGACGTCGAGCTCACGCGCACGCGGCACGGCTTCTTGACGAGCTTCGTTCCGCACGTCGATTCGGAGCGGACCGCCGTCGTCGCCGATTTCGCCTACCCCGAGCTCGCGCCCAGCTTGAACCAGCTCCCGGCGGACGGGTGGGAAGCGTCGCCCCAGATCAAGAGCGAGGAGTTCGCGCGCGCCATGGCGCTCGGGCTGTTCGACTACTTGCGCAAGAGCCGCTCGCGCGGCTTCGTCGTGTCCCTGTCGGGAGGCGCCGACTCGGCGACGATTGCTTGCTTGATTTCCATCATGTCCACGCTCGCCCTGCGCGAGCTCGGTGAGGCGGGCCTCCGGGAGCGCCTCTCTTACATTCCGGGGAGCGAGCGTGTCTCGAGCGCTCGTGAGCTCACCGGGCTCCTGCTCACGACCGTCTACCAATCGACGGAGAACAGCGGAGAGGTCACGCGGCGCGCTGCGCGCGCCGTCGCGGAAGCGGTCGGCGCCGAGCACCTCGAGCTCGACGTCGACGCGCTGGTGAAGGGCTATCGCGAGATCGTCAGCGCCGCGCTCGGCCGCGAGCTCGATTGGAAGACCGACGATCTCGCGCTCCAGAACATTCAGGCTCGCACGCGCGCCCCGAGCGTGTGGATGATCGCGAACCTGAAGCGCGCGCTCTTGCTCTCGACGAGCAACCGCTCCGAAGCGGCGGTCGGCTACGCCACCATGGACGGCGACACGGCCGGAGGCCTGAGCCCGATCGCCGGCATCGACAAGCCGTTCATCCGGCGGTTCTTGCGCTGGCTCGAGAGCGAGGGGCCGGAAGGGATCGACAAACTCCCCGAGCTCTCGTTCGTGAACGAGCAAGCGCCGACGGCAGAGCTCCGCCCCCCGGGCGAGGGACAGACGGACGAGGCGGATCTCATGCCGTACGAGCTCCTCGACGCGATGGAGCGCGCGACCATCCGCGACAAGCGCTCGCCGCGCGAGGTCTTCCTCTTGATGCAGGCGGAGTTCTCGGGGCACGCGCCCGCCGAGCTCCTCGCCTGGCTCGAGCGCTTCTACCGCCTCTTCAGTCAGAACCAGTGGAAGCGCGAGCGCTACGCTCCGAGCTTTCACGTCGACGACGCCAACCTCGACCCGAAGACCTGGTGCCGCTTTCCGATCCTGTCCGGCGGCTTCGAGCGCGAGCTCGGCGAGCTTCGTACCGAGCTCTCGTCGAAGGGCCTGCTCTAGCCGATCATGGCACGCAGCTGGCCACGTCGCTCGTATCGGGCACGAAGCAGTCGACCCTCTCTCCGGAGCTTTCGTTCTCGCAGTCTCGATAGTACTTGCTCACGTAGCCGTACTCGTCATTGAAGCTCACGTTGAGATCGCAGTCATCGCTCGCTCTTTCTGCCCGATCGAAGAGCGCTTCCACCGGAGCTCGCTGCTCGGGTTCGTCGTCGAAGGTCCAATCGCCGTTGCCGAAGGTGAAGGCTGATGCGACGACGGTGCTGCCGGACACTCCGAGCGCCCAGCCTGTCCCGTGAGGAAGCCGGTTCCGCTGATTCGGATCGCGTACTCTTCCGGCCTCCGTTTGCGCCATTGGTCGCGTTGCTCGTCGAAGTCGGGTCCACCACAGCCGACCAGGAGCGACACAGCTATCCCCATCGTCACCACCGTTTTCATGCCGGCCAACGTCTAGCGAGAGGCAGGCCGGGAGCTCAAGAGCTGAAACTAACCAGGTCGCGAAAGAGGTCCCCTGACGCGAGTGTCGTAGGTGTCACCGTGATCCGTGCCGCCCTCAAATGACGAAAGCCCCCGAACCGGCGCTCGGGGGCTTTTCGTTCCGGGTACGGTGACGCTCAGTACTCGAACTGCTCGAACGCGTTCAGGTCCTTGAAGGCCTGGACGAGGCGCGCGGCCATGCCCTTCTCGCCGAGGTGGACCCAGCTACGCGGGTCGATCTGCTTCTTGTTGGGCTTGTCGTCGCCTTCCGGGTTGCCGAGCTGACCCTGGAGGTAGGCGCTCTTCTCATCCATGTACTTCTTGATCGGCTGCGTGTACGCCCACTGCGTGTCGGTATCGATGTTCATCTTGATCACGCCGTAGGAGACCGCTTCCTTGATCTCCTCGGGCGCGGAACCCGAGCCGCCGTGGAACACGAAGTCGACCGGCTTCGGACCGGTCTTGCGCTCCTTCTGAATCACGTCCTGCGAGTTCTTGAGGATCGGCGGGCGGAGCTTCACGTTGCCGGGCTTGTAAACGCCGTGGGTGTTGCCGAACGAGGCGGCCACCGTGAAGTTGCCGACGGGCTTGAGCGCGTCGTAGGCCGCGAGCACCTCGGAGGGCTGCGTGTAGAGCTTGGAGTTGTCGATGTCGCTGTTGTCGACGCCGTCTTCCTCGCCGCCGGTCACGCCGAGCTCGATCTCGAGCGTCATCTTCATGGCGGCCATGCGCGAGAGGTACTTGCCCGAGATCTCGAGGTTCTCGTGGAGGGGCTCCTCGGAGAGGTCGAGCATGTGCGAGGAGAAGAGCGGCTCGCCGTTCGCCTTGAAGTACTTTTCGCCGGCGTCGAGCATGCCGTCGACCCAGGGGAGGAGCTTCTTGGCCGCGTGGTCGGTGTGCAGGATGACCGAGACGCCATAGGCCTCGGCGAGGTTCCGCACGAAGTGAGCGCCGGCGATAGAGCCCGCGATGGCACCCTTCTCGCCGTCGTTCTTCAAGAACTTGCCGGCGACGAACGCGCCGCCACCGTTCGAGAACTGAATGATGATCGGGGCCTTGGCCTCACGGGCCGCCGCGAGGGCGGACACGATCGTGGAGGAGCCAATCACGTTCACGGCCGGCAGCGCGGCTTCGACGCTCTTCAGGTAGCCGTTGACTTCTTGGAGAGCAGAACCAGTGATGATGCCGGGTTTGAGCTTGAACTTCGCCATAGCGGGGCTTCCCTAACATGGGCCGCTTCGAGCTGCGAGTGGATCGAACAGCCCTTTTGCGCGGTTTCCAGAATGCTTCCGCCGCTCTGCGTCAGGCTCCGGCGGGACGGTAGCGGCCGCCCTCGAAAACTCCGGTTTCGATGCGGCGCGAATGGAGGGGGGCGGGGAGGGAGGCGCGGCTGTGGGGTTCGGACCAGCGCTACAGCTGGGCCGACACGGCGTCCCGCCCTGAGCCCGGAGTCGGTCCGCGACGCGTCGCGAAGGCGCGCCGCAGCAGGGACGGCCACGGGATTTCGTGGACCTCTTCGACGCTGCCAGCCCGACTCGCTTCCGGCACTTAAGCGCGAGGCGCCTTGCACCGTTCAGCGAGGTAGCCGCGGAGGCGCGGTCTAGGAGGAAGTTCGACGTTGTCCGACACCGCCATCGCCGCTCGTGCCGTGAACGCGCTCGAGAACGTGCTCGTCCCGAGGAGCGCGGGAACTCGCATCAGGTTCGACGGTCGTTCTCTGAGACTCGGCGGCAGCATCGCCGTGAAGGATCCTCGAGAGCCGCTCGCGAGCTTCTTTCGCAGCGTTCACCAGGCTGCGCTGAGCGAGGGCGTGACCGAGCTCGTCATCGACGTGTCGGCGCTCACGTTCGTCAGCTCCTCGGCGATCCGCCTGTTCGCCGACTGGGCCACGTGGCTCAAGAGCGAGGGCGCCCCCTACAAGCTCGTCTTTCGCAGCCAGCGCTCGGTGAGCTGGCAGCGTACCGCGTTCGTGGCGCTCTCTTCGGTCGCCAGGAACGTCGTCAACGTCGAGTACGTGAGTTGAACTCTCGGCAAGCCGCCATGCGCCGCTCTTCGCTCTCGTTCCCACCGAGCCCGAGCCTCCCGCGGCCGAACTCGGTGACAAGAATGCTCGACGAGTCGTTCGATCGAGAGGGGTCGCTGCTCCGGATCGCCTGCGAGTCGGGCTCCGACGTGATCGAGGTGGTTCAGACCTTCCTCGTGTCGTACGGCAAGCTGCGCTTTCGCCCCGCGGTCGCCGAGCGCGTCTGCGTGGCGGCTTACGAGCTCCTCGCGAACGGGCTCAGCTATGGCTCCGTCACCCAAGAGGTGACCTTCGAGCTCTTCCAACGCGACCGAATCGTCGAGATCGCCGTGACGAACGACGCCATCCCCTCTCGACTGCGAATGTTGGCGGCGCACGTCGCGAAGCTCCGTGACGGCGCGGAAGCGGTCTACCTCGAGGAGCTCAAGCGCTCGGTGGCGGGAGGTTACCCGCGCGCGATGCTCGGCCTCGCCCGGGTGGTGCACGAGGCCCAGATGGGCCTCGACGTGGAGGTGGTCGGCGAATCCCGCGTGACCGTCCGCGCGTGGGCGAGTGATTGAGCTACTTGTGGACGACGAGCAGCGTCGCGGGGCCTTGCCACGGTAGCCAGCGCACGCCGTGCCAACCCTCGGGGATGGGAGGGTCGGTCCAGCCGAAGAGCTCCTTGCCGTCGATCGGGGAGACGTTGATGCAACCTCCGCTCTTCAGGTTGCCCCAGTCGTCGTGCCAGTACGCGCCGTGGAGCGCGTGGGGGCCGTGGAAGTTCTGCGCCCAGGGCACGTCCGCGTGGATGTACTCGTTCGGCGCCTCCATGGTGGCTGTCGCGAACTTTCCGGTGATGGGATAGGTCCCGACCGGCGTGGAGGCGGTCTCGATTAAGTCTTTGCCGGGCTGCGGCTCGCCGCCGCGCCCCGCCGAGATCAGCGTCACGAACACCGGCTTGGTCCCCTCGTAGGCGATGAGCCACCCGCCTCGGATGCTGGCTTCGAGCCAGGTGGCGCGCCCCTTCGGTGCCTTGCCGGTGCTGTCCTCCGCGCCCACCGGGGCCCCCCAGGGGGTGGCAGGTTGGGGCGTCGGAACGACGGCTTCACTCTGCTTGACCCAGGCGTCGCCTCCGAGCACCTCGAGGTACGTCTCGCCCTCGAAGTCGGCGCG
>JAEZYO010000958.1 GCA_023419055.1 Pseudomonadota bacterium
TCCCAGCGAGCGAGCCCCGCGAGGACGACGTACGCCGCGACGCTCCGCGAATCTGCGAGGCAACGTCGCGCAGGATCGAGCTCGCGGCGGGCGAGCAACCGGTGAAGCTCCCTCACGAGCGGCCCGATGTCCTGGCGCTCGGCCCAGAAGGCGCGCACTCGATCGAGCGCGACCGCGAGCGAAGCCACGGACAGAGCGAGCAGCAGCCAGAGCACCCAGCTCGCGCCGGATTCGACCATCAGATTCTTGGCAGGTTCGATCATCGGTCCCTGCTTCGAGTTCGTCGCTCGAGGCCTGGACCTTCACGTCGGCGTCGATTTATTTTCGAGTGAAGGTCGGCGAGGGAGCGGCGGATATCGGGCACGATGAACCTTCGCCGGCTCGTCCTCACGCCGATCCTGGCTGGCTGCCTCGCCTTCGGGGCGCCGGTTCGAGCGGGCGCTGCAGACGTCACGGCTCCTCGGCTCGTCGACGACCCCGGCGTCTCTTACCCGAGGCAGGCGCTCGACGAGCGGTACTACGCGTCCGTGGAGATCGTGCTCGTGCTTTCGATCGACACCGAGGGCCGGGTCACGCAAGCCGACGTAGAGACCCCGCACGGGCGCGGGTTCGACGAAGCCGCCGTCGCCGCGGCGAGCCAGCTCCGCTTCGAGCCGGCTCGGCGAGGCGACGTCGAGGTGCCTTCGCGCGTTCGCTTTCGTTACCTCTTCGTGCCGCCGCCGGCAGCGCTCGCGGGTAAGGTGGTTGTCGGCACGAGCGGGCGAGCGCTCGCGAACGCGCGCGTGACCTTGACGGACGCTTCGGGCACGCGACGAGTGCTGAGCGTCGACTCGACGGGGAGCTTCTCGGATGCCGACGTGACTCGAGGCGAGGCGCGCGTGAGCGTCGAAGTCGAGGGCTTCGACGCTCGAGCGGTGGAGGTCGTGCTCGTTCCCGGCGAGCGGGCCAACCTCGAATTCAGGATGGAGCCCTCGAGCGCCGCGCCGCTGCCGGGAGAGTCGGAGGTCGTGGATGTGACCGTTCAGGGCGAACGCCCTCCGCCCGCCGTGTCCTCCTACACACGCGCGGAGGTGCGCCAGATCCCGGGCGCGTTCGGCGATCCCTTCCGCGCGATCGAGACACTGCCCGGAGTGACACCGCTGGCCTCGGGCTTGCCCTATTTCTACGTGCGCGGGTCGCCGCCCGGCAACGTCGGGTACTTCCTCGACGGGGTGCGCGTCCCGTACCTCTTTCACATCGGGTTCGGGCCATCCGTGGTCGCTCCGGGCCTCGTCGAGCGCGTCGACCTCTACCCGGGGGGTTATCCAGCGAGCCTCGGCCGCTTCGCGGGAGGGATCGTCTCCGCGGAGGCCACGTCACCACGCACCGACTTTCACGGAGAGGGCAACCTGCGGCTCTTCGACGTGGGCGGGATGGTGGAGGGAGGCTTCGCGGACGGCCGAGGCAGCGCGCTCGTCGGAGGGCGCTACTCGTACACGGCGACCTTGCTGTCGCTCCTCGCCCCCGAAATAACGCTCGACTACCGCGACTATCAGGCTCGGTTCTCGTACGATCTGACGCCGGACGATCGCATCGGCTTCTTCAGTTTCGGGTCGTACGATCTGCTCGCTCTCGAGAAGAACGGCATCGAAAACGTCCTGTTCGGCACCGAGTTCTATCGCGCCGACGCCCGCTACGAGCACTTCTTCGGCTCGGGCGCGCTCCGGGCAGGGCTGACGCTCGGCTACGATCGCACCAACGCGAGCTTCATCTCCGGTGAGCGCCGGAACGTCGTGGACCGCTCGATCGGCGCTCGGCTCGACGTCGAGACGAGGCTCGGCCGCGGAGCTCGCCTCCGCGCCGGGGCGGACGCGATGCTCGACTTTTTCTCCGTCGAAGAACCTCGCTACAGCGATCCCGATAGCCCGGAGACCCAGAGCTTCGACGAGCAGTTCCCCGATCGCGCCGATCTCGCGACCGGGATTCACGCCGACGTGGTCCTGCAAGTGGCGAGGGGAATCGAGGTCACCCCTGGGGTCAGGCTCGATCTCTACCGATCGAGCTCCGGGTCGGGTTCGGAGCCCGAACCGAGCTCTGCGCTCGGGGTCGACCCGAGGATTTCGGCACGCTTCACCGTGACGGATCGCTTTCGCATCGTCCACGCCTACGGACTCGCCCACCAGGCTCCGTCGTTCGCCGTTCCGGTGCCCGGCTTGACCCCGTCGCTGGAGGACGGGCTCCAGAGGAGCTTCCAGACCAGCGCCGGCGTGGAGCTCGACTTCGACGCGGCGACTTCCGCAACCGGCAGCGTCTTCTACAACGGCTTTTTCGAGATGACCGACGCGATCGGCTCGAGCCGACCAGACGGGTCGCCCGATTTCGACGAGCGCAGCAACGGCTACTCGGTCGGGCTAGAGCTCCACCTCGAGCGAAAGCTGACCGAGAGTTTGGGTGGCTTTTTCACCTACACGCTCTCTCGCTCGGTGCGTCAGGTCGGGGAGGAGGAGGAGTTCGCGGCTGCCTCCGATCGCACTCACGTCGTCAACGGCGCGCTCGCGTTCGATCTCGGGCGCGCCTGGCGCAGCGGAGCACGCGTCGTCTTCTACACGGGTGCGCCGGAAGAGGGGACCGACGAACGCACACCACCCTTTTTCCGAGTCGACCTCCGGCTCGAAAAGCGCTGGTCGTTTTCTGGTTCGCGCTTCCTGTCGTTCGTCGCGGAGGTCATGAACGCGTCGCTCAGCAAGGAGACGTTCGGCACGGAAGAAGTCGGGCCGATCGTGCTCCCGAGCGTCGGGCTCGAGGCAGGTTTTTGATGACCAAAACTCGGACGATCCTCACGCTGCTTTCGATGCTCGCGGCCGGTTGCCTGCCGGACGACACGCGTCCAACGCCCGGAAAATTGATCGTGGAGATAGGCGTTTCCGACGCGAGCCCCGAGTTCGAGACCGACGACGGCTGGCAGGTCTCCTACGACGCCTTCCTGCTCGGCATCGGCGAGGTCGAGCTCCACGGCGACGACTGCAATCCTTACACGGAGAGTGACTACCTGCGTCTGCTGGATCTCCGCCGTTCGGGACCACAGCGGCTCAACATCGCGTACGCGCTCGGCGGGTGCGAGCTGTCACTTCAGGTGCAGAGTCCCGCGCGGGACGTGGTGTTGGGCGAAGGGGTCGAGGAGAGCGCCGCGTTGATGATGAACGAGCCGGGAAGCGACGCGTTCGTGAGGGACGCCGGCACGGTCCTCCATGCAGCCGGCCGCGCGCGGCGTGGTAATCGCGAGCTCACCTTCGCCTGGGCCTTTCGACGCGAGCTCGATTATCCCGAGTGCGCGACCGTCACCCTCCGAGGTGAAGAGGAGCAGCGCGTTGAGCTCGACGCGCGCCCCTCCCTGCTCTTTCTCGACGCCGCCGATCCTTCTTCGAACGAGCTGCTCTTCGAGCCTTACGCGGCGGCCGACGTCGACGAGGACGGCGTCGTGACGCTCGACGAGCTCGCGCTCGTTTCGCTCGAGCCGAGTCAAAGCGAGCCATATGTCACTCTCGCCGAGCGGCTCTACCTCGGCTTGGCGCCTGCCGTGGTGGGCGCGCCCGGAGGGGCGCGGTGTCCCCCGCGCGTCCACGAAGCCGACTTTTGACGCGCAGAAAACGGTTCCAGCTTGCGGTGGCGGAGTAAAATCACACCGAGAGGGTGTGTCGTGATCGCTCGACTTGCTCGAAGCGCCGATCTTTGACGAACCAGGAGGACCCTTCGCGGGCATCATACGGCGTCGTGTTCACCGCGAGTCGTGCCCTGGGTTTCCTCTTGCTCTTCTCGGCGTTCGCTTGCTCTTCGGAGGCGGATTCCGGCGCTAACCCGGCCGGTTCGAGCGCGGGTTCCGCCGGTGCAGGTTCTGGCGGCGGAGGCTCCGCCGGCGCCGGCTCGGGCGGAACCACTGCAAGCGGCGCTGGCGGCAGTGGTGGTTCTCTCCAGGCTGGGAGCGGAGGTCTCTCGGGCGGCGGCTCATCCGGAATCGCGGGTGCGGGTGGCGGCCTCGGCGGTGGCGGTATCGGCGGCGGTGGTGCTGGCGGTTCCGCCGGTGGGGGCGCCGGGGGTGTGAGCGGCGGAACAGGTGGTTCCGGCGGCGGTGCTTCGATGTGTCCCGGCAATGGCTCCATCACGTACACCTTGGCCAAGGCAGCGCAGCCGACCGAGCAGCAGCAGGACGCGTACGAGTTGATCACCGAAGCGATGGACGAGGCGGTCTCGTTCTACAACTGCTACACGGACATCGAACGGACGCTCAACGTCACTTACAACCCGGAGGTGGCGACCGCCGACGGCAACGAGAACGGTTCGATTCGCTTCGGCCAGACGCCGTACATGAACCACATCACGGCGATGCACGAGATCTCGCACGTGGTGGGGGTCGGGAATCCCACCTTCGACTCGATGATCGAAAATGGCATTTTTACCGGCGAAACCGCCACGGCGACGCTGAGGAGCATCACCGGGAAACCGGACGATCAGGTTCACGGAGACAACCAGCACTTCTGGCCCTACGGCCTCAACCAGACCAGCGAGGTCGAGTCGGAGCAGGACCTGATCGATCACTGCAAGATGGTGGTCGCGATCCGCGTGGACCTCGGGTTCTGATCTCGGGAAGAGCATGACCGACTCGTCTCTCGACCCCGCGGGCAAGGCGCTCGAGCCGCTCTTCGAGCAGAGCGGCTTGCCGCGCTTCGACCTTCCGGAGGACCTGTCGCGGGCCTACGGCGGGGCGCTCGGCTTCGAACGCCCACGCTGGTTCGCGAACTTCGTGGCCTCTCTGGACGGTGTCGTCGCGCTGCCGCTCGAGGCCGAGTCCGGTCACGTCATCAGCGGGAGCAACGAGGCCGATCGCTTCGTGATGGGGCTCCTGCGCGCGTGCGCGGACACGATCGTGCTCGGCGCCGGTACCTTTCGCAAAGCGTCGCGAGACCTCTTCGCAGCGGAGTCGATCTACCCGCGGGGGAAGAGCGCGTTCGGAGAGCTTCGGCAGCGCCTCGGCCTGGCTCCCGGTCCCTCGCTCGTGGTGGTGACTGGATCGGGCGCGCTCGATCTTTCGGCCCCTGCGCTCGACGGCGCGACGATCGTCACGACCAAAGAGTCGGCGGCGTTGCTCGAGCCCCGCGTCGGAGCGAACACTCGCGTCATCGCGCTCTCGAGCGGCCCCTTGCAGCTCGGTGAAGTACGAAAGTGGCTCGACGACGAAGGGCGCAGGCTCGTGCTCACCGAGGGTGGTCCCTCGCTCATGGCCGAGTTGGTTCGTGATCGCGTGCTCGACGAGCTCTTCGTCACGACCTCGCCGACGCTGTTCGGTCGTTTTCGAAACGACGGCCGCAAGTCGCTGACGAACGGTCTCGACCTCGGCGGTGTTCCGCTCGAGCTCATGAGTTTGCGACGGCACGGCTCGTACCTGTTCTCTCGCTACGCCGTCGGCGCCTGACTCGAAGCGCCAAGTTGCCACAGCGCGATCACGCTCGCGGTGAACGATTTCCGTTCAATCTCCAGGGTTTCGGCCCCGAGCGAAGAGGGCTCGTCTTGCGGACGAATCATCCCAAGGAGAGCGGCTGCGTGACGCTTGCCGAGGGGGCGCACAACCGTTAGCGTTCTCTCTAGCGGAGGGAAGTCGTGAACGACCACCCGAGGGATCTTTCGCAGGCAGCGAGCCGCGTAGGCGTGCCGTATTTCGTCGCCATCGTCGGCTTCCGACGAGCGCGACTGCTCGTCGCGATCTCCGTCGCGGCGGTCACGTCGTGTGCGCCCGAGTTCACTGGCTCGCCGTCGGCGAACGAGCAAGGCGGCTCCGCCGGTAACGCTTCCGGAGCTCACTCCGGAGGCAAGCCCGCCAGTTCAGGCGGTTCCGCAGGGCGTCACGGGGATGACGGCGGCGGCGGCAGCGATGATGAGGGCGAAGCCGGCGAGGGAACCACGCCGAGCGGCGGGACGGGCGTCGACGGCGGGAGCGGTGGAGGCGGGGGAGCGCCCGACGACACCTGCGGGCTCACGAATCGAAGTTGTAGCGGTCTGCCGTCGAACTGCGGCGCGGACGCCGATCAGGATTGTTGCAGCTCGGCGCTCGTTTCCGGCGGCTCGTTCAATCGCAGCCACGACGCGATTCGCCCGGCGACCTTGAGCACCTTCCGCTTGGACACGTACGAGGTGACCGTGGGTCGCTTCAGGAAGTTCGTCGAAGCGTACCCGGCGAGCAAGCCGGTGGCGGGGTGCGGCAAGAATCCGAAAAACTCGTCCGATCCTGGCTGGGAGAGCGCCTGGGATTCGAGCCTGCCCGCGACCTCGGAAGCGCTGAGAGCGGCGCTCGCGTGCTCGGAAGAGGCGTCGTGGTCGGAGAGCGCGGGCAACTCGGAGACCTTGCCCATCGGATGCCTGAGTTGGTTCGAGGCCTACGCGTTCTGCATCTGGGACGGCGGACGCCTGCCGACCGAGGCTGAGTGGAACTATGCGGCCGCGGGTGGCTCGGAGGAGCGCCCTTACCCCTGGTCGACCTCGTCGAGCGACGAAACCATCGACGGGACTTACGCAACGTACTGCAGCGCGGCGCCTTGCAACTCCAAGGTCGTGGGCAGTCGCTCTCCCAAAGGTGACGGCAAGTGGGGTCAGGCGGATCTCGCCGGCGGCGTTCGCGAGTGGGTGCAGGACTACTACCTGACGTACTCGTCGCAATGCTTGGATTGCGCCGCACTTACGGAAGGGAGCATGCGCGCCCGCCGCGGAGGGAGCTACGACGAGAGTCCGCCGTTCTTGCTCACCGAGTACCGCGACGCAGCAGTGCCGACGCACCGCATTCCGAACGTCGGGGTCCGCTGCGCTCGCGCACCGTGAAGGGGTCACCGCGCCCTGCTCGTCCTGTCGCCGCGCCAGCCCGCCGGCCTCGCCGTGTGCGACAGAATGCGACACGGTGCGATTCGCCGGAGCCGCCGCTGTCGTCACTCTAGTGGATGACGCGGGAGCCGTTCGGCGCCGAGCGGAGCGTGCCGCGGTGTCACCCTCCGGTGTGGGGTTCGGAGCAGCGCCAGCCGTAAAGTGCAAGGCGAGAGTCGGTTCGGACTCGTTCCGGGATCCTCAAAGGGCGCGATCATTCGGAAAAGCTCTTTCTCCTCGGCGTCGAGCCGCCGTGAACCTTTCGACCTGGAGCAAACCTCCCCAAGAACGCGCCTTGCCGCAGGCCTTCAGGGAAAGGCCGCGCTTTGAAGCTACGCGAGCATATTGCGCGGAGGCTGCCGGAAAGTAGGTGTGCGACACCGGTTCCGTACTGATTTCGACGATTGTGCGCGCAAACAAATCAATCGGCGAGGGGACGGGAATGTAGCGCTGACCCTTCTGCCCGAAGGGTTGTCCCCCAAGCCTGGTGGTGCGCATGAACCTTCGAATCCCTCATTTGGTCCTGGCTGGTTCCCTTGCCGCGCTCGCCGGGTGCACTGGTGCGCTCGGCTCCGAGGACGATGGCACGATGGGTGGTGGGTCCCCAGGCGGCGGCCAGAGCGGTGGCTCTGGCGCGGCTTCGGGCGGCGGCCCCGACGGCGAGGCCGGCTCCCCCAACACGGTGGCTCGCGGCATCGACCTGCCCGGCGCCCCCAAGTACTACCGCTTCGTTCGCCTGACGAACGCCCAGTGGGCCCGAGCGGTTCAGGACATCCTGAAGCTCGCCGAGCCTTCCGGTCTCGAGGTGACCTTCGAACAAACGGTCGCCGGTACGACGGACTTCACGAACAACGAGCACCTGCTTCAGGTGAACCAGCGCTCCTGGAGCGATTTCCAGGCCGCTGCTGAAGCGCTGGCCGAGCAGGTGACGGCTTCGGATGCCGTGCTCGCGAACGTTTACGCCGGCACCGACGCCCAAGGGTTCATCACCACGCTGGGTCGCCGCGCCTACCGCCGACCCCTGACCGACACCGAGGTCACGACCTACACGACTCTCTTCAACGCCGGCACCGCGATGTCCGGTGACAAGAGCGACTTCGCCAAAGGCGCCGCGCTCGTCATCCGAGCGCTGCTGCAGTCGCCGTACTTCCTCTACCGCAGCGAGCTCGCGGCGAACGGCAAGGAGCTCAACGGCTACGAGTTGGCGGCGAAGCTTTCTCTCTGGCTCCGCAACACCACGCCGAGCGACGCGCTGCTCGACATGGCTCCCTCGCTGACGACGGCCGACGCCGCGGCCACGCTCGCCGCCACCATGCTGGCGGAGAGCACCGCGAACGACGTGATGCGTCAGTTCCACGGTGAGTTCGCGCACCTCGAGCGCTTCAATACGCTGAGCAAGCTCAACGTGCCGAGCTACAACGAGTCGCTGAACGCGGAGTACAAGGAGAGCTCGTACCTGTTCTTCGACAAGATCTTCAGCCAGGGCCAGGGCCTGAAGGAGATCCTGACCTCGACCATGGGCTTCATGGGGCCGGGCATGGCGTCGCTTTACGGGCTGCCTTCGTCGGGCAGCGGGTTCGTCGAGCGAGATCTCGGACCGCAGCGCGTCGGCTACTTCTCTCAGCTCCCGTACCTCACGTTGAACGCGATCAACGACGAGCCGGACTCGATTCACCGCGGCGTGACCATCAACCTCGATTTCCTCTGCGCCCCGCTCGGGCCGCCCGCGCCGGACATCCCCGGGATCCCGCCGCTCCAACCCAATCAGACGAACCGCCAGCGCATCGACAAGCTGACCATGGGCTGCGGGCTCGAGTGTCACAACGAGATGATCAACCCGGTCGGGTTCGCGTTCGAGCACTTCGACGGCATGGGCCAGTACCGCGACACCGAGAACGGCCTGCCCATCGACAGCAGCGGGACGTACATCTTCAACGAAGGGGAGAAGACGTTCGACGACGCCGGCGGCCTGATGAGGGCGATGGCGGAATCCGAGCAGGCACACCTTTGCTACGCGAAGAAGCTCGCGAGCTTTGCACTTCAGCGTGACGTGATCCCCGCAGACATGCCGCTCCTCGAGGCGCTCGCGAAGGTGAGCATGTCCTCGACGGGCTCGGTCAAGCAGGTCATCGTCGAGCTGGTCAAGAACGATGCATTCAGGAAGCACGTCGGAGGCGCCCTGTGATTTTCAAGAAGCACCCCCCGCTCCAAGGTAGTTCGAGCTCCAACTTCCCGATCGTGCGGAAGCGCTCGGTCGTGAATCGCCGCGCGTTCCTGCGCGGCGCCGGTACCGTGGCGATTGGCCTGCCGTTCCTGGAGGGGCTGCCGGCACGCTCCGCCTGGGCCGCAGGCGAGGAGCCCGTGTTCAGCCTCTTCGTCGTGGCGGCCTGCGGCGTCGTCGGGAGCAAGTTCTTCCCGGGCCAGACCGGCGCGTTGACCACCTCCAGCTTGAGCGGCGCGACCGACAAGGCGACCAGCGTTCTCGCCCCCTACGCCGACAACCTCTTGTTCGTGCGCGGCATCAACTTCCCGATGAACGGCGCCACCAACTGTGGGCACGCTCAGGGCCTGTGTCAGGCGCTCACGGGCGCTCCGGCCGGGGACGGCGGCAAGACCGCTTACTCGAACGGACCGTCGCTCGATATGCTGATCGCGGAAGCGGTGAACCCCGAAGGTACGGACCCGCTCACGCTCTACGCCGGCAACCGCCAGAATGGCTACATCGCGGAGCGCATCTCGTTCAAGGCGGGCGGCGCCGGCCAGGTGCGTCCCGCCGACGACAACCCCTACACGCTCTACTCGAAGCTCGTCGGGCTCATTGGCACCGACCCGGGCGACGGCGGCGACACGACGGACCCGATCGCGGCCGAGCTGCTCACTAGCCGAAAGAGCGTGAACGACCTCGTCCGCGATGAGCTCAAATCTTTGATGGCGAACCCCGCGTTGAGCGCTGACGACAAGCTACGCTTGCAGCAGCATTTCGACGCCATTCGCGACGTGGAGGTCACGATGGGCGAGATGGGTGCCGCTTGCAGCGAGGGCACCATCAACAAGACCGCGATCGAAGCGCTCAAGAACGGCCTCGCCTTCAAGATGGACGGCATGATCGAGGACGTGGCCAAGCTCCACTACGAGCTCGTCGCCTTGGCGTTCGCCTGCAACTACAACCGCGTCGCCACCATGCAGCACGGCGACGGCACCGACGCGACCAAGTACTCCGTGCCGTCGAACTCCAGCCTGGGGTGGGGCTTTCACTACATCAGCCACCGCATGCAGTCGGATTCGCAGTCCGGCTCGAACCCGACGGCCGAGCAGGCCCACGCCGAGATCGATCGTCTGCGTATGGAGACGCTCGCTCACGGTATCGAGCAGTTCAAGTCGCGCGGGCTCCTCGACAAGTCCATCCTCATGTGGACCAACCACGTCGCGGACGGCCCGTCGCACAGCTTCAAGAACGTTCCGACCATCATCGCCGGCAACGGCGGCGGCTACTTGAAGCAGGGCGCCTACGTGGACGCCGGGGGCACCACGAACAACAAGCTCTTGAACACCCTCGTGGCCGCGGCGGTGCGCGACAAGACCGAGTGGACGGGTAACGTGGGCCAGGGCAGCGGTGGCCAGCTCGACACGATCAAGGCTTGAGCTCGTCTCGAAGATTGCGTCTCCGTAGGAAGCAATCGATGAAGAAAGCAGCGTGGTTCGGGTTGGTTCTGGGTTCCGCGATAGGCTGCACCTCAGCGGATCCGGACCATCCCGGCACGGGTGGATCGGGCGCGGGAGGAACGAGCGGCGGAAGCGCGGGCAGCGCAGGGAGCGGCGCGGGAGCATCCGCAGGCGGAAGCTCCGGCTCCGTTGGGGCGGGCGGCGCCGGTGGCGCAACTGGTGGCGGCGGTAGCGTCGCGACCGGAGGCGTCGCCGGCGTCGGCGGTGCCTCGAC
>JAEZYO010000002.1 GCA_023419055.1 Pseudomonadota bacterium
GCGGGGTCGGCGCCCGACCAGGTCGGCGACGAAGCCTGCCATGGTCACCATCTCGGTCTCGTCACCCTCGACGTTCAGGATGTCGAAGACTTTCCTCGTCTCGGCGAGCCCGCGGACGATCAAGAGATCGGGGCTCCTTCGCACGATGCTCGCGTCCACGCGATCGGACTCGTCCTCGATCTCGCCGACGATCTCCTCGAGCACGTCCTCGAGCGTCAGCAGGCCCTGGGTGCCGCCGTACTCGTCGACCACGATCGCGAGGTGGCGCCGCTCCTCCTGGAAGGTGCGGAGCACGCGCTCGAGCGGCGCCGAAGCCGGCACGACGAGGAGCGGTCCGGCGATCGCCTCGAAATCGATGCGCTCCCCGTCGCCGAGCTTGAAGAGCAGATCTTTGACGAGGACGACGCCCTTCGCGCTGTCGATGTTTCCGTCCGGCGCGTACGGGAAGCGGCTGTGCCCGGATTTTCGGACCAGCTCGAGGTTCTCGTCGAGTGAGCGTTCGCCCGAGAGGAAGACGATGCCGGCGCGCGGGACCATGACGTCGTAGGCGGTGAGCTCGCGCAGGCGAGCGGTGCCTTCGATCATGTCGGCCACGCGCGAGGCGAGCGCGCCTTCCGCGCGGCCGTACGCGACCAGCATGCGAATCTCCTCCATGCTGGTCACCGGCGTCTCCTGACCGCGCCGGAGCAAGCGCGCGAACACGTTCGTGATCCAGAGCAACGGCTTCAGCACCACCACCAGCGCGCGCACGCCGTAAGCCACCGGCACGGCGAACTCGCGGGCGAAGGTGACCCCGAGCGTCTTCGGCAAGATCTCGGAGAAGACGAGCACCAGGATCGTGAAGACGAGCGAGAACACCCACAGCGTCTGCTCGTTGAAGACGTCCACGTAGATAGCGCCGCTGACCGACGCGCCCACCGTGTGAGCCACGGTGTGAAAAGCGACGATCGCGGCGATCGGGACGTCGATCTCCTTCTTGAAGTGGCGCAGGATGCGCGCCGCGCCCGACTTCCCGAGCGTCTGGATCTGCGCGTGCGTCAGGCTCAGGACCACCGCCTCGGCGATGGAGCACATGAACGAAACGATGAGCGACCAGAGGATGGTGAGCGCGAGGATCAACATCGAGGCGCTACCCAGCTCCGCTCACTCGGACTGCGAGCAGGAAGACGGTGGAGGTTCTGCGGGCGCGAGGCGCGCCATCACGCCCGGCGCGGCTGAGCGCCCGGGCCGGCCGCGCCGCCCTGGAGCTGCGCCTGTTGCTGCGCGAAGTACTGGCGCATGAGCTGCGCGCGCTCCGTCGCGAACTGCTTCACCTCGCGGTTGCTCGACCCCAGCAGCGCGTTCAGGAGCTTCGTGACCTTGTCGATCTGGCGCTTCTGGAAGAGCGCCTCGAAGTAGTTGTTCGCGAGCCGCACGTCGCTCGTCATCTTGGCCTCGTGCTTCGAGAGCAGCGCGATGATCGAGTCGAGGTCGCCCGCCTGGCCGTACAGCGCCGAGAGGCAGATCAGCGCGAGCGAGTCGTTCTCGTTGCGCTCGACGGCGCGCTTGGCGAACCCGAGCGCCTTGTCGCGCGTCTCCTCCTTGCCCGCGTAGACCCCCTGCAGGGCCACGAACGCGGCGGCGGACTTCTTGTTCGGCTCCGCGTTGGCGAGCTCGATGACGGCCTTGTCGGCGGCCTCCTCCGACTCCGCGTTCTTCACGTGCGAGTAGAGGTAAGCCCAGGCGTCGACGGAGGACGGATCGGTCTGGATCGCGTTCTCGATCATCTGCCGCTCGGACGCGGCGTCGCTCTTGCCCTGGTACACCTTGGCGAGGTGCAGGTACGGGAACGGGTTGCCGGGCAGGAGGTTCTGCGCACCCTTCAGGGTGGACTCCGCCTTCTCCCACTTCTCTTGCTGGAGCTGCGCGATGCCGAGGCCGAGCCAGTCCTCGCCGCCGCCGCCGAGCGCGACCACCTTGGCGAGCACCTTCTCCGCCTTCTCGAAGCGGCCGTACTTCATCAGCTCCTGAGCGTAGATGCGACCACGGTTCAGGTCGTCGCCGTTCTCCTGCCAGTGCTTGTCGAGGCCGCCGAGCAGATCCTCGAGGCCGATCGCGATCGGGCGACCTTCGGCGTCTTGGACCTGCACCGCGGGACCGTTGAAGCCGAGCAGCTCCCACATCTTGTTGATCTCGAGCGCCACCGGGCCGCTCTTGATCATCTCGGCGAAGTCTTCCTTCGGCTTCGAGAGCGGGAGCACCACGAGAGCGTTCGCCGGGAGGCCACCGGGAAATGCACTCACTGGGGCAACGATGGCCGCCCCTCCGGTGAGCTGGAGGTTGGCGGCGGGCTGTGCGGCGGGGCCGCTCGGGACCTTGGACTCTGTCATCGTGGGGTCGAACCTAGTAGCAGTGCGGACTTGGACCGGCAATAGGCCGTCCGAGGAGCGTCCCTCGCCTCCACGCGTTTCCCCTGGATGGCAGCCGACCGAATCGAGGCTATATATGGAGAGCCCATGAGTTACGTCATCGCCGGAATACTTGGCCTGGCGCTTCTTATGGTGGTGCACGAGTCCGGACACCTGCTGGTCGCAAGGGCGTTCGGGATGCGCGTGATTCGTTTCAGCATCGGCTTCGGGCCGCCCCTCTGGCGTTACCAGGCCAAGGGTAGCGAAACGATCTATCAAGTCGCGCTCATCCCGTTCCTCGCCTACGTGCAAATAGCGGGGATGAACCCGTTCGAAGAGAACGATCCGAACGACAAGGGCAGCTACGCGAACGCGTCGCTCATCGCGCGCATCTCGGCCATCCTGGCCGGTCCGCTCGCGAACTACCTGTTTGCTTCGGTCCTGTTCTTCTTTCTGTTCGCGTTCGGCGGGAAGGCGATGCCCACCACCACTGTGCGCTTGGTCGAAGGCCCGGGCGCCGCCAGGTCCGCGCAGATGAAGGATGGCGACACCATCCTCAAGATCAACGGCACCGAGGTCAAAGAGTGGGACGCGATGCGCGAGCTCATCGTCGCGAACTCGAACAAGCCGATGGACGTGCGAGTCGAGCGCGACGGTAAGCCGCTCGACCTGAAGGTCACGCCCGAGGTCAAGGACGGCCGCGGCATGATCGGCGTGACCTCGGTAGAGAAGCTCGTCCCGCTGGGCTTCAAGGCGGCGGCGGTCGAATCCATCGAGTTGCCCGCCAAGGTGGTGGGCACGCTGGTGGTTGGCCTGGCGCGGATCATCACCGGGAAGGAGAAACCACAGCTCAGCGGCCCCGTCGGCATCGTCAAGGAGACTTCTCGCGCAGCCGAGCAGGGTTGGGCACCTTACGTCTACCTGTTGGGCCTTCTGAGCGCGTACCTCGGAGGGTTCAACGTCTTACCCTTCCCTGCCCTGGACGGCGGCCGCCTCGCCTTCCTCGGTTATGAAGCGGTAACGCGCCGCCGCCCGAACGCGAAGGTGGAGGCGCAGGTCCACCTACTCGGGCTGGTCATGCTTCTGGCGCTCATTGCGGTCGTCAGCGTGTTCGACATCCGCGGGAACTAAAATTCGCTTCATCGCGGGCCAGCGTCTGTCCCCAAAGGCGACACTGGCCCGAAACAGCGACGGGTGACCCGACTCGGGGTGGGACGGGAGAAGGCGCAGGGCGGCGCGGATCCCCCGTCCCGAAACGCTTCGAGGTCCACCTTTTCCCCTGTCTCCTCGACCGGCTTGTGCTCCTATTGCACCCGGCAAGATGTACAAGAAAGACAGCGCCGAGACGGAAGAGG
>JAEZYO010000045.1 GCA_023419055.1 Pseudomonadota bacterium
GCCTGGAGGCGCTGCACGCTTACGACTGGCCCGGCAACGTGCGCGAGCTCCGAGCCGTGGTGCAGCAGGCGGCGGTGCTCGCGACCGGCGGCAGGGTCGGGGTCGCCGAGCTCGTGGCGGCCCTCAGGCACCGGCAACAGCCGCCTTCGGCGCAGGGGTCGTTCGAAGAGCGGAGCTCGCGGGTCCTGCCGAGCACGCGACGTCACGAGCCCTTGCGCGACCTCGAGCGGCGGACGATCAAGGAGACCTGGGACTCCACCGGGCACAACCTGAGCGCTGCGGCTCGGGAGCTCGGTCTGCCGCGGACCACCCTGCGCGACAGGTTGCGGAAGTACGGGCTCCGCTAGTCGATGGTGGCCATCACTTCGGCGAGCCAGCGCAGAGGTCCCGCGCTCGCGCTCCTCGACCGCGACGCGATTTCGCTCGCCACGCTGGCGTAGTCGACTCGAACGCGCCGGAGCTCGCGCAGGTGAGGCCCGAACTCCCGCGCCACGAGCGCGCCGTCCTCCGGCTCGGCGGGGATGCCGTCCTGCACCGACGGCATCAGGCCCACGAACGACGGCCGGTAGGCCTTGCTCGCGCTCACCGTCCAGAGCGTGCACGGGAGCCGAGCCGGCGCGGTCTCGAACCACCTGCGCGCGGCGACCAGGCTTTCGGCGACCTCGATCAAGCCCCGCGCCACCTCGCTCGGATCAGGCTCGGCGAGCGCTGCGGAGAGGCGCTCCCGGAGCGCCGCCTCCACGCGCACGAGCTGCCACAGCCGCAGCCGGCCGTTCCCCGCGTCGGCGAGGATCACCGCGCGCCCGCTCGAGATCTGATCGCCGTTCGCGGCGTGCAGGCGCGCCCAGGCGATCAGCTGGTCGCGAGCCGACAGGGGATGGTCGTAGAGCGCGCGCGGTCGCGAGTGGAAGCACCAGCCCGAGGCCGAGCCCCACCAATCCCCGCGAGGCGTGCGAGTCGGCCGGATCGCGAGGCCGGAGACCTCGTGCAAGAAGGCGCGGCCGTCCACGGGCGGCCAGATCATGCCCCCTGGCATCATCGGATCGGGGACGAACGGGCGCTCCGCGTCTCCTTCGTAGCTCGCCTCGACGGCCGAGGCTTTAGGGTCGCCGTAGGCGTCGTTGAACTCTTCGAAGTCGAGCTCGAGCGGCTCCGCTTGCCGCGCTGCCTCTTGCTTCGCCGGCGCGTCGAGCTCCGCGCGCTTGAGCATCGAGAGCAGCTCGGTCGGCATGTCCTCGCGCGGCTTGCCGACGTCGAGGCGTCCCTCGTTCGAGAGCGCCCTCACGCGGTCGAGCGCGAGCCGCACCGCGAGCACGAACGACTCGCGGATCCCGTCCGACGCGGTCGCCACGGACTCGACGAGGGACATCGGCGCCACCTGGTTCACGCGGGAGCGGAGCTCCTCCTTGGGAACGGCTCCGGGCGCGTCACGTTTGTTCGCCTGCAGCACCACGCCAATCGGCGGCGACTCTTGGCGGCAGAACGGCAAGAGCTCCCCCAGCCACGCGAGCCCGAAGTCGAGCTCCTCCCGGCGCGTGTCGAGCACGCACACGACCGCGTCGGCGCTCTCGACCAGGAGCTTGCGCCGGTGCGCGAGCTCGCGCTGACCGGGAGCGCTCAGCACCTGGCAACGGATCTGACGCCCTTCGTAGAGGCCCCCGGTGTAGTCGACCCAATCGAAGTAGAGCGTCCTCCCTTCCCGCTCTTCCGGGCTCTCGATCTTGCTCGCCAACCCCGCGGCGAGCGACCGCAAGCTCGTCGTCTTGCCGCTCATCGCCGGTCCGTCGTAGACGATCCGGACCACGAGCCACCCGTGACTCTCGTCGATCGTGGGCATCGGTTCACTCGTTGAGGCGGGGACGAAAGCACGCGCGGCGCTCGAACCCGCTCCCGACCGGAGGCAGACGGGCTCGAGCTCGCCGCGCGTTCATGCGCCGTCGAGGCGCACGGCTCAGCCGAAGCCCTGGAGGTGCTTTTGGACCGCGGAGCGCACGATCGCGATGTTGCTCTGCTTCTTGTCCACCGCGAGGTAGAGGAAGGTGTTCGGCCCGACCAGCTTCACCAGGTGGATCTGATCCGAGAGCGAGATCAGCATGTCCTCGATCGTGCCCTGCAAGCCGAGCGTGCGCATGATCTTGAGCTTCTGCTTCACGAGCTCGCTGTTGTAGGCGCTCGCCGCGGTCAGGTCGAAGTCCGAGCGCAGCGACTTCACCGCCAGCGTCATGCCCGAGTCGAGGTCGACGAGCGACGCGGCGATGAAGCCGTTCGCGTCGCCATGAATCTTTTCCAGAACGTCAGCCAGTTGTTTTTCGGTTGCCATGTCGTTCTCTCCTCTCAGACAGACAAGTCCTTCTCGACCCCCGCCAGCTGATGGCGCGACATGGCAAGGTTTGCCTTCTGCTTGTCGAGCACCAGGTAGATGAAGAGCGCGTCGTTCTGGCTGAGCGGGCGGATCAGGTGATACTGCGTTTGCAGGGTGATGAGGATGTCCTCGATGCTGTCCTTGAGGTTCAAGTTCCGCATGGTCTTGCGCTTCGCGCGGACGACCTCGGTGTTACCCGCGGCGGCGATCTCGAGGTTGATGGGGCCCCCGTGCCCCTCGGAGCCGAGCATCATCCCGCTGTTGCTATCGACGATGCAGGCGCCGACGGCGCCGTCGAGCTGCATGACGCGAGCCAGTGACTCTTTGATGTTGGACAATTTCCTTCCTCCTCATTCGTGTCGTTGAGTGCCGAGCTCGCCCGCCGCCGCACTCGAATGCAGCAACGCCGGTCCAGCCGCGGCCTGGTGAGTGCAAGCGTCGCGCCACGCGCCTCGCGCTCGCGTGCCCCTCGAGTGCCGAGCGAAGCGCGCTCGACCCTGGCGGTTCTCGCCAGTCGGCCGACGAATTTCGACAGGCGCCGGCGCCGCTCGCCACGCGAGAAAGTGCCGATCCGCGCCGGGCTCCGAAGCTTCGGACCAGCACTTTCGCTCGAGCAGGTGGCTCGTGTCTTGCTTGATCGCGCACCCGGTGGACTCCGTTCAACCGCGCTCCCCGTCGTCGGCTCGGCACCCACTCTTCGCCGAGGGCGTCGCCGCGCCGATCGCGTTCTGCTCCCCGGCGGGTGAGCTCGAGACGGGTACGCCCATGGCGCTCTCGCTCCTACGCCGGCTCCGGGTGCTCGAGCGCGCGCCCGCGCAGTTGCCCGCCGAGCTCTGGAGCCTGCTCGACCAGACCCCCGCCGGCGAAGCCGTGGAGTGGCGCCCGCCGGAGGCCGGACGCAGCCTGCTCGGCTGCACGCGCTACGCCGTGGAGTGGGGCGGGTTCTTGCTCTTGATGCGCGAAGTATCGGACAAGCACGCCGCCCTGTCCGAGCGCCTGCACCGCCAGCGCCTGGAGTCGACCGGACGCCTCGTCGCGAGCATCGCGCACGACATCCGGAGCTCGGTGGCGAGCATCGTGTACAGCGCGGATTTCCTCGACGTGAGCGGCCCGGCCGTGAGCGAGCTCACCCTGCGCGAGACGGTGCAGGAGATCTGCGACGCGAGCCGCCGCCTGCAGCTCACGGTAGACGGCCTGCTCGACTACGCGCGCCTCGGGCCCACCATCGCCGTACCCGTGTCGCTGTGCGAAATCATGAACCGCGCGCAGGGCCTCTTGCGCTCGTTCTATCGCAGCGGCTCCCACCGGCTGCGCGTCGAAATCACGCCCGAAGCCGACTGGGTGCGCGGGAACCCGATCGTCATCGAACAGATCTTCGTGAACCTGCTCATCAACGCCGCCGAGTGCTCGAACGACCCGCGGCTCGTGGTCGTCAGCTCGTCGGTCGACGCTCTCCCGGATTCGACGCCGCCCAACAGCGGGCCTTCTCACGTGTGCGTGCGCGTCGTCGACGATGGCCCCGGCGTGCCGAAGGCGCTCCGCGGCTCGATCTTCGACCCGTTCTTCACCACCAAGTCGAACGGCACCGGGCTCGGCTTGCCGACGGCACGCGAGGCCGCCGAGAGTCAGCAC
This sequence comes from Pseudomonadota bacterium, assembly GCA_023419055.1. Next base: position 3,995 of record JAEZYO010000045.1, read on the forward strand.
GGCCGCTTGATCCTCGAGGAAGCCGGCCAGGGCGCGTGCTTCGCGGTGTTCTTGCCGCGCTCCGAGGGCCCGCGATGATTCGGCTCTTGATGCTGGACTTCGACACCCGGCTGGTCTCCGCGGTGACCCGCACGCTGCAGCAGCAGGGCGTCGCCGTGGTGGGTGTTCAAAACGTCGAGCACGCACGCCGCCACGCCGCGAGCAAGACCTTCGACGTCGCCGTGCTCGACGCCGATCTGATCGAGCCGTCGGAGCTCGAGTCGTTCGCGTCGCTCCCGCTCGTGCTGGTCTCCTCTTTCCTTCCGCCGGAAGGGCATTTTCACGCGCTCCCGAACGCGCGCGTGCTCCGCAAGCCGTTCACGACGGCCGAGCTGCTCTCGTTACTGCGCGAGGCCTTCGGGCCGCTGAGCTCGGAGCCGATGCGGCTCGTCGACGTGCTCCGGCTCGCGAATACGGAGGGGCGGAGCGTGGCGCTCCAGGTCGGCCGGGGCGAGGTCCACCTCGAGAACGGCGAGCTCGTGCACGCGGAGCTCGACGGAGAGAGCGGCGAGAGCGCGCTCGCCGAAGTGCTCGCCCGGGCCGGCGAGACGCTTGTGACGATCCCGAGCCGCGAGGTCGAGCGCACCATCCACCGTCCGTTCCAGGTGGTCCTGCTCGATCTCCTCCATTTCATCGAGCAGCGCGAGCGGGGCCACGCGAGCCTGCCCCTCGAGCGCCGCACGCGCCCGTCCAGAGGAGGTTCGAATTGACCAGCGCCACGTCGGGGGACCACGAGATCAGGTATGCCCTCATCTGCCTGAAGACGGGCATGGTGCTCGAGGTCCTCGACGGCAAGCCGAGTGACGCGCGGCTCGAGGGGCTCGCGCAAGCGGCGCCCGAGCTCTGCAACACGAGCCAGAGCGCGGAGTTCACGCTGCTCTTCGCCCGCCTCGGCAGCGACGGCAAGAGTCACAAGTTCGGTGAGCTCGCGCTGGTGTCGCCCGACCACGTACACGTGATCGAGCGCTTGCGCGATCGTCCGAATGTCGCGCTCGCAGCGCTCGGTCCCGGCGGGCTTCATCTGGGGCTCGTCCTCTCCGGGATCCGGCGCAAGCTCATGGAGCTCGAGGCGGTGTAGCGCATGGCGTCGGAGTTCAAATCGCTTTTTCCGAGCATCCCCGACGACTCGGACGCCATGGAGAGCGCGGCCGCGCTGCTCGAACACGTCGAGGACTTGCCGGCGGGGACGACCGGCGCGCTCGCGTACGGCGAGGACGGTCTCATCCTGATCGAGAACAGGCGAATTTGTTGGGCGATCGCGGCGCACATGCGGCGCCGCTTGACCGACATCCTGTGCCAGCAGCGGAGCCCGCCCTTGCCGCGCGAGCTGATGGAGGACGTGTTCCGCCGCTGCAAGAAGCAGAGCGTCCCCTTCGGCGAGATGCTGGTGTCGAGCGGCCTCGTCACCGAGGGCGGGCTACGCGCCGCGCTCGAGCTCCACAACGGCGAGGCGGTCGCGCGGATTTCCTGCGTCCACGTGAAGCCCACTCACTACACGGTCCACACGAAGAGCAGCTACGACCCGCGCTTCGTGTTCACGCCGACGGAGCTCATGGCCTCGATCGCCGCGCGCAAAGACGATCAGCGCAAGGCGGTGGCCCGCACCCACCTGAGCGAGGTGCTGGTACCCGACGCGATCGGCTTCGCGTTCGTGCGCGATCCGTGGTCTTCCCGCCCGCTCTTGTTGGCCGTGCAGCGAGACAGCCCGCTCCGGTTGAGCGAGGCACACGCCGTCGCCAAGTGGGCCATCGGCCTGTTCGACGTGGTAAGCGTCTTCGATTCCAAGACGTCGCTCGCCACGGCGACCTGGTGCGGCAGCACCGCGCTCGTCACCTGGCGAAAGGACGAGATCGGCTACGCCGCCGCGTGCTCCACGCGACCGGCCTCTTCGCTGCTCATGAAGAAGCTGGCCCAGCGCCTCGAGGCGAGCCGACCCTCGTCGTTGCTTCCTCGACCACACTCAGCGGAGGGACGGTGACCAAGATCCTCATCGTCGAGGACGACCAGGCGCAGTCGCGCATCTTGACGCGCGCCATTTGCCAGCGCCGCCCCGATTATCGGGTGCTCACGGCGAGCAACGGCCGGGACGCGATAAGGCTCCTCGAGCGCGAGGAGGTCGCCCTGGTGCTCACCGATCTCCAGATGCCGGAGGTCAACGGCTTCGAGCTTCTGGCCTGGCTCGCCACGCACCGTCCCGCGCTGATCGTCTTTACCATGACCGCGTACGGGAACGCCGACACCGAGGCGCGCCTCTCGGCGCTCGGCTCCGTGGAGTGCTTCACGAAGCCCATCGACATCGCCTCGGTGCTCGATCGCCTCGACGAGAGCATGTCGCAGAGCATCCGAGGTCACGTGCAGAACGTGAGCCTCACGACCTTCCTGCAGCTCATCGGTCTCGAGAAGAAGACCTGCACCCTGACAGTGCGAGCCCACGAGAAGGTCGGTAGTTTGTTCTTGCGCAAGGGCGAGCTCGTGCACGCGGCCACCCGGGACCTCTCCGGCGAGGCGGCGGCGACGACCATCATCGGCTGGCCACACGTCAGCATCACGATCGAGGGGGTGTGCGCGGACGTCGAGCGCACCGTTCATCTGTCGCTCACGAACCTCATGATGGAGGCGGTGCGCGTGCACGACGAGAACGCGCGCGACTCCGGCGCCGACTCGATCCCGGACTCCGATCGCCTGCCGACCGGGCGTCCTCCAGCCCAAGACTCGTTCTTCCCGCTGATCTCGCTCGCTCCGTCGCGGCCGCCGCCGCCCGGGCTCCCCTCGCAGCCGCTGATCGGGCCGGCGCTACCCGACGGCGCGCTCGCCCTCGCGGTAGTCGACACCGCTACCGGCGCGATCCTGATCGGGTCGAGCCGTGAACCGGAAGGCCTCGCCGAGGCCGCCGCCGAAGCCGCGGACACGCTGCGGCGACAACTCGCCATCCCGTATCACGATGCCGAGGAGACACTCCGCGAGGTGGCGCTCCACACCGCGTCACGCTGCGAGCTGATACGCCCCATCGCACGATCCGGCGGTCGCTTCGCGCTCCTCGTCTACGATCCCCGAGAGCTGACTCAAGTGATCGCGAGGCTCGAGATGGACGCGTTCGTGACGCATTACCTCGGCTCGCTAGGGACCTCGTAGGCACCAGCCTGCCCCGCGCCGCCGGCACGCGCCGTGCACCAGGGAGGGGGGGCTCGTCTGCGCGGGCCCCGCGCGAGGCGCGGCGCCGCAAACTTGCTCGATCTTGCCGGCGCCTTAGCCTGAAGAGGAGGAGATCTTCGGCATGAATGAGCTCTTGCACGACGTCGTCGGTACGCTCGCGCGCCTCTCGGTGCCGCTCCTGATGTTCGCGCTCGGCCTCAACGCGTCGCGCTTCGAGGTGGGCTACTTGGTCAAGCACCCGGGACTCTTCGGACGATCGTTGTTGTCCGCGCTGGTGCTCGTGCCTGCGCTTCTGATCGTGGCAGACGCCACCTTGCCGCTCCCGCTCGCGGTCAAGGCTGGGCTCGGCGTGCTGGCGATCGCGCCGGGCGCGCCCTTCCTTCCTTGGAAGGCGCTGAGGTTCGGCGGCAACCCCGACTACGCGATCAACCTCTTCGTCGCGCTCGGCCTGTTCTCGCTCGTGAGCGTACCCCTCTCACTGCTCGTTCTCAGCAAGGTCTTCGGCCACGCTTGGGCAGTCGGCGTGGGCGCCGTGTTCAAGACGGTGCTGGTAGGTCAGGTGTTCCCGCTGCTCGTGGGTCTCGGCGTACGCCGCTTCGCCGCAGGCGCGGTAGAGAGGTACACCAAGCTCGTGCGCGTGATCGCGAACGTGGCCTTCGCGACGCTGCTCTTGGTAGTGATAGCCCTGGTCGCGACTCAGGCGCGCTCCCTCTTCAGCTGGGGCGGGCTCGCGGGGGTCGGGTTGTTCGCGCTGATCGCCTTCGTGGCGCTCGGCATCGGGCACTTCATGGGTGGGCCGGGGCTCGACACTCGCCGCACGCTCGCCCTCACGGGTGCGATGCGTAACCCCGCGCTCGCGCTCCTGCTCGCGCACGTCAATTTCCCGACGCTGAACGTGCTGCCCACCGTCATGGGTTACGTGATCGCGTGCGCCCTCGCGGCGGTGATCTACAGGCGCGCCTCGGGGCCCGAAGGCTCCGAGACCAGGCCGTTCGACGCGAGCCGTGAGGTCAGGGCCTAGCGCACCGATCGGTTTGCAACCGATCGGTGTTCTCTAGTGTCTTTTTCATCAGGGCGGCACGCGCCGCCCCGCCCCGCGGAAGTGACGCGCTTCGCGATCCTCGAAGGAGGAAATTCCGCGGGGCCCCACCCCACGCGGCCGCTTCGCGGCGAGCGCACCGGCTCAAACCGTTTGTCGCTCTAGACCCTGGACCTCGGTAGCTAGGACCTGGGTCCCGGTGGCCCGCTCTTCGTGAAGCCCACGAATCGATAGCCGTGTCCGGTCACCGTCTCGATCGCAAAAGCGTGATCGGCGAGCTTCTTCCGGAGCGAGCGGATCACCGCATCCACCACGTTGCTGCCACCGAACGGCTGTCCCCAAACCTCGCGGAGCAGGTCGTCACGCGTGACGACTCGCTCGGGCCGAGACGAAAGGAACTGCATCACGCCGAACTCGAGCCGCGTCAGATCTTGGCGCGCGCCGTCGATCACGAGGGCTCGGCCCTCGACGTCCAGCCGGCAGCGCTCCTGACCCGTTGATTCACGCTCCTTTTGGACCGGCGCCTCTCCTCGCAAGAACGCAGTGATCGCGGGCAGCGGCGAGTCCTCGCCCTCCCAGGGCGGGTGAGCGCGCCCCTCGAGCGGCAAGAAGCGCGCGCCCGGGATCGAGGCGGCGAGCTGCCTGCCGGCCTCGAAAGCTATCGCGCGATCTCTGCGCCGGTGCACGACCAATGCCGGCGCGTCGATGTGGCCGGCCGCGTCCGAGGCGTCGAACGCGTAAGTGAGCTCGAGCAGGTGGGCCGCGGTCTCGCCGCTCGTGGCCGAGCGCTGGCGCCGAGTGAAGTCCTGGAGCTCCTCCTGGCTCATCCCGGGCAGGAACACGTCGGCGAGCGCTCGAGAGCCGAGCCCCCAGTGCGCGCGGACCAGGCCGACCATCGCCTCCTTGATTTCGCGCTGAGCGAGGTCCGCCCCGCGCAGGTAGGAACCGAACAGCACCAGGCGTCGCAGTTTCACCCGGCGGCGCGCGGCGAACGCGAGCGCGATGGGGCCGCCACAGGACAGCGCGAGCAGCGAGACCTCCTCGAGCCCGAGCTCGCCGACGAGCTC
>JAEZYO010000197.1 GCA_023419055.1 Pseudomonadota bacterium
GTCGAGGAGATCGTGGTAGACGAGGCGAAACCCGAGCTCTGCGTAGAACTGCTGACTGGAGGAGGCTCCGGAGCCGTAGCTGAGGCGCAGCGGGCCGTGAGCGCGGTCGAGCGCCTGCGGGCGCGGCGGAGGGCCGGGCGCAGGGAGCCGTGATCCGCGAGCGTTCGAGCGCGCGACGGCGTCCGCACGGTAGAAGAGCGTTCTTCGGACCAGGCCCGGCTCGTCGTACAGCGCGCGGACGGTATCGAGCGGTATCACGACGAACTTGGTGTGTTCCAGGAGCTCGAGTCGAGGTGCGGCGGCTTCGAGCACGCTGAGCACGCCGTAGGAGCAGTTCTCCGTCAGGTAGTAGAAGCGCAGCCGGGCGCTCCTGAGCTCCCAGAGGTGCAGCACGAGCCGCTCGAGCTCTCGAGGGGTCAGGTCGAGCTCGAGCTGCCAGAGATCTCGCTGCTCTTCTTCGAGAATATGCAGCAGGCGAGCTTCGGCTGGCTCGATCTCGAACGTGCCCATGAGGAGCCCGGTCAGGCCCCTGAACGAGTAGAGGAGGGGAGTCCGATCTTCCGTCTCGACTCGAAAGTCGATCGTGGCTCCCTCGGTGTTCGGGTCATCGTCGTCCAGCATCAAGAAGGTGTGGCCGAGCCCGGACTCCGGACGTCGCACCGAACTCGCAGCAAAGAACACCGACGCACGATGCTGAGCCAGGCGGTTCGCGAACGCTCGCTGTGCCGGGCACCGCAGGTCGACGCGCGGTGGAAGTCGAAGTTGCTCTTGCAGCCAGCTGAAGCGCGCCGGAAAGCGGCAGATGGGGTGCTGGTCGGGATCATCGCTCGCGGGGGCGAACCACGTTCGAACCGTCGCCTCGAGCTCGGCGCCGGGATCGCCGGCACCTCGGTCGGAGAGGAAGAAGTCGCGGTTCTCCACCGCGCTCTCGAGGCCTCCCCAGAACGAGTGACGGTAGTGCAAGAGGAGCCGCCACTCGACCCGCTCCGAGAGCTCGTTCAGGCGAGCCATCGCCACGAAAGCCTCGACGCGATCTTCACTCCCGGCCCAGGCGGGCGCCGCCACTAGCCAGGCGCACGCCCCGAGGCACGCTCGCTTCACGGCGCGCCACACCCGACGAGGCGGAGCGGAAGCCTGGGGGCCGAGCTGCATCTGATCCACTGGTCATCATGACCGTGGACGCGCGCCGTGGGGACGAGGGCTATCACCCACGCGAAATAGGGCGGGATGCAGCGTGGCGCGCTGGGCGCCTTCGAGACACGGGCCCACGCCCCGGAAGGCACCCCCTATCCCCCGTGTCGCCCGAGCGATCGCCCGGCCGCGTCATCCGAAACGGGGCCCCGCTCTTGCATCGGACGTCCGTATGGAACATTCAGAGCTCCACCACCGGTTGGTGGATTGGAATCGGGCGCGGCTATCGCCCGAACGCGATCCAGCCCACTGGCGACGGTATCTCGACGAAGAGCGAGCGTTCCGCATCGCGGAGGGTGAGTTCATCGAACGTGAACGTGCGAACGTCGCTCGGGCGCTGGACAGTGTCCCGCGCGACCCTCGAGCCTTCGTGGCCTGGTTCGAGGAACTGAAGCGCAGCGGGCCGGGTCAAGGTGATCCACTGTTCCCGTGGCTCGCAACCCGGGCAACGCTCGACGAAATGCGATGGTTCTTGCAGCAAGAAGTCGCGGGCGAAGCAGGCTTCGACGACCTCGTGGCGCTGACGCAGGTCAAGCTGCCCGTTTTGCCCAAGCTCGAGATGGCCCGCAACTATTGGGATGAGATGGGTCGGGGTACCGCGGGCGGAATGCACGGGCCCCTGCTCGCCCGGCTGGGACAGGAGCTCGACCTGGGCGATTCGGACGACGTGGCTTGGGAGAGCCTGGCGCTCGGAAATCTGATGGTCGGCCTCGCGATGAATCGTCATTTCACGTACCAATCGGTGGGCGCTCTCGGGGTGATCGAGCTCACCGCGCCAGGCAGGGCCGCGCAGGTGAACGCCGGGCTCAAGCGCTTGGGAGTGGGAGGCGAGGCGCGCCGGTACTTCGCGCTGCATGCGACGCTCGACGTGAAGCACTCCGAGGCCTGGAACGCGGAGGTCCTCTATCCGCTGGTCGCGGAGCGGCCAGACTGCGCGCGGCATCTGGCCGAGGGCGCCTTGATGCGGCTCGTCGCAGGCGCTCGTTGTTTTGCGCGGTATCGCCGAGAGCTCGGCCTGCCAGAGGAGCGTGCAGCATAGACTCGTCGGGACGCCGCGCGTTGCTGTGGCTCGGCCGGCACCTCCGGGAGCGGAGCTATCGCTTCGTCACCGTGACACCCGAAACGCATCGCCGAGTCAACGCCAGGCCCATACGCCGCGGCTCGGAGGGCCTTGCAGGTTTGCGTGACGCCTTCGGCTGGAGTCGCCCGTTCGCGCCGAGCTTGTTGCCGGAGGGCCTGCTATCGGCGCTGCTCGGCTGCGACCTCGTCTTTGCTGACGGCTCATGGTTGCGGTCACGCGTGCGCTTCTCCTCGCTCGGCGATGATCTCTACGCCCACTCGGCCTATCCGACGCTGCAGCAGGACGCGGTCTTCTTTGGACCCGACACGTATCGCTTCTGCGCCTTCGTGAAACGCTCCGTTGCCTCGGCCGAGTGCGTCGTCGACGTGGGCTGTGGCTCCGGAGCAGGAGGCCTTTGCCTGGCCGGCCGAGCGCGCGAGATCATCCTGGCGGACATCAGCGCAGAAGCGCTGGCCTTCGCCGAGGTCAACGCCGAGCTCGCCGGCGTCCGCGTCACGCTGCGCCAAAGCGACGTGCTTCGAGGGATCGAACGAAATCCTGACCTCGTCATCGCGAACCCGCCCTATCTCAGGGATGGGCTCGCTCGTAGCTACCGGGACGGCGGCGGTCAGTACGGGGAAGCCCTGGCGGTGCGGATCGCCGAAGAAGCGCTCTCGCGGCTGAGTCCTCGCGGACGTTTGCTGCTCTACAGCGGCGCGGCCGTGGTCGACGGGCGTGACACCCTGCTTGCGGCGCTCGAGCCAGCTCTCAGCGCCGCGCAGGCAGCCTTTACGTACGACGAGCTGGATCCCGATGTCTTCGGCGAAGAGCTCGCGCTCCCGCACTACGCCGACGTCGACCGGTTGGCAGCCGTGGCGCTAGAGCTCACCTTGCGGTGATCCCGCGCCGCTGCAGCTCCGCCGAGCGCTGCCGCATCTTGCACTCGAAGTGAGCCCTCAGGTCGGCCTCGCTACGGATCCGCCACGGCGTCATGATGACGAGGAGCGAGCGAGTTCTGTCGTGCGACAGTACAGCGGAGTCAACGACGGCTCGACCCTCGCGCGGAGCCACCGAGAGCGTGGCGCGGGATGTCTTGGGCGGCGTCGTGGCCTCGCGCTGCGGCAGCTGCACGACGAGCTCGAGCTCGAGCACGGCGAGATCGGGCTCCGCGACCTTTGCCGCGACGGAGATCTGGTGGAGCTCCAACCGTTCGAGCACCCCGTCGCGCGTCGCGACCGTCATGCTCGAACTGGCTCCCGCATCGACCATGATGTGGGGCGTGCCGAGCAGCCGCACCTCGGGCCGCTGCGCGAGCTCGACGACGGAGCTCCTGCTCGCGGTGAGCGCCAGCGAGGTCGGCGCCTCGAGCACGACCATCTCGGCGAAGACTTGCTCCCGGCCGACGGGTTCGTTGCGCTCGGCGCGCGGCGGACACCCGACCAAGGACGCTTCGACGGCCCGAGCGGTCTCCCTTCGCTCGAGCTCCTCTCGATCGGCGCTGCTCGACGCCGGCCTTGCCGGAGAACAACCGAGCCAGCAGAGGCAGGCAAGAGCGGAGGCGAGCAGCGCTCGAGGGAGGGACACGGCCTTCTTGAAACGCCTGGGCGGCTCCGCTGATTCCAAGTGAGGCAACTCTCGGCGCAAGCGGGCGGATGTGTTAGCTGCCGATTGATGATCAGTTTTGCGCCGATCGCAACGCAGATCGCCCGCTGGGTCTCGCTGGATGAGCTCTGCTCGCGCGGGTCCGTCGAGGCCGCGCTCCGCGACCTTCGCAAGCAGCCACTACAGCCTGGCGAGACTCCGCTACCGGACGACATTGCGCCTTTCTTCGGTCACTACCTGGTCACCGTTCGAGCTGCGGTCCTGCTGCTCGACTCGCCGCCCTTCGACGGCCTGGCGCGATTTCACGAGCAAATCGAAGACGAGTACATGCCGGGCGGGCCGCCGCAGAGCCCGGTCTACGACTCGTTCGCGATGCAGTTCGTGCTGAGCGCCGTGCCGCAGGGGATCGGCAATGAAACGCCGTATTCCGTCCTTGCGCGCCTGCTCCTCGCCGATAAGTCGCGGGCTCGCCTGCAGAGCATGGCGCAGAGCCTGGCTGACGCCCGGTTCGAGCTCTGTCGGGTGAAGAGCGCGAGTGGCCACGCCGCAGAAATCGAGCTCGTGCGGAGCGGCAGCGCCCTTCAGGTGGGGCTCACCGGTCCGTTCCTGCGTGACGGCGACTTCGGCCTCATGAAGGTCCTTCAGTTCGAAGGCAGGTCTTTCATCGCCGACTCACCGTATCTGTTGAAGGCCAGCGAAGAGGAGTGGCGCGAGCACCTCGCCCGGGTGGTCGCCGAGCAGACGCCTTCCGCTCCTGCTTCTACCGCGGGCAAGCCCAGTAAGCTGAGCAGCAAGGAGCAGGCGCGGAGGCGCCAGAAGGAGAAAGCCAGGGGCGGCCGAAACGAGCCGGAAGAAATCATCAAGCGCTATCTGAAATTGGGCTCGTCGCCGCGCCATTGGTTCGACTACATCATGGACGCCTACGCGGGAGAGCGGAGCGGCATCGTCTTTCTGGCGGGCGTTCCGGATCGGCCCGAGCTCCTGCCGCACTCGGACGAGTACGCAGGCCCATCGAAGCCGGCATTGTCACCTCTTGGCGAGTATCGCTCGGCGCTGCTGGACATTGCCGTGAAAGAAGGGCTGCTCGAGGATGCGCTGCGAGAGCTGCAACGGCTCTGCGACTACGACAGCACGGAGGAAGTCGAGCTTTCTCCGAACGAGCAGACCCTGCTGGCTGCGTACACGACGCTCGGGCATCGAACGAAAGACGGCACGACCGCGCTGACGCGCTTCCAGCGTTCGCGCGCTCCCGAATCGTTGCATCCGGACGTGCGCTCGTTCATCGATAGCGTCGAAAATGGCTGGTTTAGCGTGCTTCGTGTGGATCGCATCCACCTCGACGAGGGGCTCGAGGTCTTCGATCTGCTCCGCAAGCAGAAGCTCAAAATCAGGGAGCGGTCCGCGACGCGCCAGCTCGGGCTCGGGGACCTCCTCTTGGGCTGGCTCTGCAAGGACCAGGCTGGCACGCTCACGCTCGAGGGTGGCCTCGCCCATGTCCCCTCGTTCGGCGCTGCACCGATGCTGGCGCTCGTCGCCGACCTCCGTAAAGCCATGCCGCCCCTCGCCGATGAACAGGAGTGGAAGCTCTGCGCCGCGGAGCTGCCTCTCCCGCTCATTGCCGCCCTTCTTGCCCTACGAGCAGACCCTGCTCTGCCCGAGCTCCGGAACACGAGCGGCGATTCGCTCGAGCTCATCACCGCGCACTATCGCGTCCGGGATCGCGCGCGGGTCGTCGCCGCCTTGAGCGAGGAGTTCACGGAGGACGGTGAGGGGAGCTACGTTTGGCTCGACGAGGCGGACACGGTGCTCGCGCGGTTCGAGCTTTCTCCGGCAATGCTCCGGGTCCACGTCAATTCCCGGAAGCGCTCGAAAACCGTTCAGAAGCGCCTGGAAGGGCTGCTCGGAGACGCCGTCGAGCGCAGCCTCGAAGCTCACGAGGACGTCGGGCAGGCGGTGCGAGCTCGCCGGGGGACGAAGGGCAAGCGCGCTCAGAAGTCGGCGCCCCTCGAGCTTTCGCCGGAGGTCACCGCAGAGCTCCATGAGATGGTGCTGGCGAAGATCCGTTCGACGCTGGACGAGCCCATCCCGCAGTTCAAAGGGAAGACGCTGCGCCAGCTCGCGAAGAGCGCGAAGGGCCGTCCGGACGCCGTCAGCTGGCTCAGAGAGCAGGAGCGGATCCTCAAGACCAATCCGCAACTGTCCCGATTGGACTTGAGACCCCTCTGGGAGGAGCTCGCCCTCCCTTTCCAGGGGCTCGAAACCGATCCGGGACTTTAGACCTCAAGGTCGCGATCAGCTCAGGTGCGGTTTCCCACCGTTGCGCTCTGGTCAGCAGCGATCGTGCTCGGCCCCTGCCGTAGCGAGCACACGTCGACATCCAGCTCACGAGCCCAGTGGTCAGCGCGCTGGTCCCATGCACGGGTTGGCACGGTCGCGCGGAATTCGCCCTCGGCGCCCCGGCGGCGATAGTCAGGGTTTTGCACGGGAGTCGTGCTCGGGCGTGCGCGGAATCTTGCACGGGATTCTTGCCCGAAGCGGCGGGCATGCAAGCTGTCTACGAGTGCGTTATGTTGCGGCGCCCAGGGCTCGAGGTGTGAACGCGTCAACGAACATGGAGGAGCTCCTCGCCTGGTATCGGCGCATCGTCGAGACGGCGCAGGAGGGGATCTGGACGATCGACGCCGAGGCGCGGACGACCTTCGTCAACCCGAAGATGGCGGCGATGCTGGGTTACGCGCCCGAGGAGATGCTGGGTCGGCCGCTCTCGGACTTCATGGATGCCGAGTGGCGCGCCCGCGCCGCGGAAAATCTAGCGCGCCGGCGAGGCGGTATCATCGAGGAGCACGAGTTCAAGTTCCTGCGCAAGGACGGTTCGGCCATGTGGGCCGCACTGTCCGACACGCCGATCCAGGATGCCGACGGCGGCTATGCGGGCGCGCTGGCGATGGTCCGCGACATCACGGAGCACCACGAGGCCGAGACGCTGCTCCGCGCTGCCGAAGAACGCTTTCGCAGCCTGTTCGAGAACGCGCCCCACGTCCTCTGGGAAGACGACTTGTCCGGGGTCAAGGCCTACATCGACGGGCTGCGCGCCTCCGGCGTGAGCGATCTGCGGGACCACTTCGCGCGGCACCCCGAGGACGTCGTCGTGTGCTTCTCGAAGGCCAAGATCCTGAACGTGAACCAGGCGGGTGTGCGCCTCTACGAGGCTCGCGACAAGGCGGAGCTCATGAATGGGCTCGAACGCATCCTCACGCCGGAGTCGAACGTCGTGCTGGCCGAGGAGCTCATCGCGCTCGCCGAAGGGAAGACCGTCTTCGAGAGCGAGGCGACCGACCAGACGTTTACGGGTCGCAAGAACCACATCCTGTTCAAGGCCATCATCGCCCCGGGGAGCGAAGAGACCTGGTCGCGCGTGTTCATCTCGATCGTCGACCTCACGTCGCGCAAGCTGTTGGAAGAGCAGCTGCGCCAGGCGCAAAAGATGGAGGCGATCGGTCGCCTCGCCGGCGGCGTCGCGCACGACTTCAACAACTTGCTGACGGTCATTCGTGGCAACTCGGAGTTCCTGCAGATGGAGAGCCTCTCCGCCGAGCGCAGAGGCGAGGCGCTGGCGGAGATCATCCGTGCCACCGAGCGCGCCGCCGCGCTGACGGAGCAGCTCTTGACCTTCAGCCGCCGGCAAGTGATGCAGCGGCGGAGGTTGGATCTGAACGACGTCGTCTCGGGGCTGACCAAGATGCTCGATCGCGTGCTGGGAGAGGACGTCGGTCTCGAGCTGCGTCTGCACGCGCGTCCGCTGGTCACGGACGCGGACGCCGGCATGCTCGAGCAGATGTTGATGAACTTGGCGGTCAATGCGCGCGATGCGATGCCCGGCGGCGGCCAGCTGATGATCGAGACCTTCGCCGCCGTCGTCTCCGAGGAGGAGCGCGCGCGCTTCCCTTCCGCGCGCCTCGGCCGCCACGTGGGCGTGCGCGTCACCGACACGGGTGTGGGCATTTCTCCCGAGACGATGGCGCACGTGTTCGAGCCGTTCTTTACGACGAAGGGCCCCGGCGAGGGGACCGGCCTGGGCCTCGCCACGGTTCTCGGAATCGTCGAGCAGCACGGTGGCGCGCTGCGCGTCGAGAGCGAGCCTGCCGCGGGCGCCGAGTTCACCGTGTTGTTACCCGCCTGCGACGAAGGGGCGGCGGTGGAGCCCGGGCACGAGCCGACGGTGGCGCTACCGGGAGGCACCGAGTCGATCCTGCTCGTGGAGGATGAGGAGCCCGTCCGCAGGCTCACTCAACGCCTGCTCGAGTCGCGCGGCTACCGCGTGCGGAGCGCCGGCGCGGGCGTGGAGGCCCTGCGCGTCTGGGACGAGCAGCAGGGCGCCTTCGAGCTCGTGGTGACGGACATGGTCATGCCCGGTGGCATCACGGGGCGTGAGCTCGCCGAACAGTTGGGGGCGCGCCGGCCGGGACTCAAGGTCATCTTCCTGAGCGGTTACGCAGGTGACGAGGTGAGCCCCGGCGTGGAGCTGCGGCAAGGCTTCAACTTCCTGCAGAAACCTTTTGGCGCGACGGCGTTGCTCCAGTGCGTGCGCATGCGGCTCGACAGCGAGTAGTCGAACCCCCTGGATCACCGGCGTCAGCGCGGTGAATCGGGTACGGATGTTGCACCGCTGAAAAGCAGGCAAAACAGCTTGGATAGGCAGCGACGGCCTGCGACGTAGCTATGAACGCCGATCGGTTCCCAGCTTCCCCGATGCGTGCGCCGGATCGGTCGGATACCGCGCTGACAGCGCTGCGGTGTGCGACGGCCGAACGCCACGCGTCGATCGAACAGGTCCTGCCGCTCGGCGAGCAACGCCTGTGCCTCGCGTCGTACCGCGAGATCCTGGCGGCGTTCCTCGGCTTCTACCGCCCGCTGGAGGCAGCTCTGGCGCGGGAAGCGCAACGCGTTCCCGGCGCGGTCCCGCTCGATGGCCGTTTCAAGGTTCCCTGGCTCCAGAGCGACTTGCAGGCGCTTCAGGGCTCCGACCCCGAGCTCGCGGCGGTCCCCGAGTGCTCTGACGTGCCCATTGTCGATTCCGCGTATCGGGCGCTCGGGTGTCTGTACGTCGTGGAGGGGGCGACACTGGGCGGGCAGGTCATCAGTCGTCTCGTGAAGAAGCACCTCGGCCTCGTCCCGGGCAAAGGAGCGACGTTCTTCGCAGGCTACGGGGCGAATACGGGTGCGATGTGGAGGTCGTTCGTAGCCCGCCTCGAGGCCGAGACGCCGCCGTATCAGGACATCGTTACCGCTGCGGCGGACACGTTCGATCGCTTCGAGGCGTGGTTGCGCGCTCGTGGAGGGCCAGCATGGGGGACCTAGCTCAGCACTCTCTCGATCTGGCTCGGTGCGACCAGGAACCGATCCATATTCCTGGGACGATCCAGGGGCACGGCGCGCTCGTCGCCTTTTCCCCGTCCGATCTGAGCGTGCAGCAAGTCAGCGCCAACATCGGTCGTTTCCTTGGAGTGGAGCCCGAAGAGGCGCTGCGACGACCGCTCGAACAGCTGATTGGCACGGAAGCCTGCGCCAAGGTGACCGCGGCGCTCGCCGACGAGCCCAAAGCCACGCAGCACGCGTTCCGCCACGTGATCCGCGGTCACAGCCTCGATGCCTCCGTGCACCGTAGTGGACAGCTCGCGATCCTCGAGCTCGAACCTGCCGAGACGGCGAGGAGCGAAGCGCTGGACGCGTTTCGGACGGCGCTCGTCGTCCTCCAGCGATCGACGACCCTCGAGAGCCTGTGCGAGACGGCCGCCGAACAACTTCGCGCCATGACGGGTTTCGACCGGGTCATGGTGTACCGCTTCGAAGAGAGCGGCGAGGGTGAGGTCGTGGCGGAAGCCAAGGTGAAGGAGCTGGCTCCGTACTTGGGACAGCACTACCCGGCGTCGGACATCCCGAAGCAGGCGCGCCGCCTCTACCTGCTCAACTGGATCAGAGTCATCCCCGACGTCGCTAGCGCAAAGGTCCCGCTCGTGTCCGCGGCAGAAGGGATGCCCGAGCTCGACCTCTCGTTCGCCGTGTTGCGCAGCGTTTCGCCAGTGCACCTCGAGTACCTGCGCAATATGGGCGTGGCGGCGTCGATGAGCGTCTCGCTGGTTCGTGACGGCCGCCTCTGGGGTCTCCTGGCCTGCCACCATCGCCGGCCCCACAGCGTATCGATCGGCGTGCGCGCCGCCTGTGAGGTGATGGGGAGGCTGCTCTCCTTGCAGATCGACGCAGTCGATGAAATCCAAACCCGCGCCGAGCGCGAACGGCTCTCGGCCATCGTGTCGACGGTTGCGGCTTCCATGAAAGAGGACCGCCATGGCTGGGTAGAAGGGCTCCTCCGTCAGGAGCGCGAGCTCACTCGGATGATCGGGGCGAGCGGCGCCGCCGTTTGCGAGGGTGAGCGGATCAGGACGGTCGGGAAGACGCCCTCCGAGGACGAGATCAGAGGCCTGGTCGCCTGGTTGCAGCAGCGGGACGAGCCTTGCTTCGAGACACACGCCCTGCCGGCGGCGTATGCCCCGGCCGAACGCTTTGGTGCGCTCGCGAGCGGGCTCCTGGCCATCTCGGTGCCAGGACCGGTGCGTGTGCACATCCTCTGGTTTCGCGAGGAGATCCCGAGAACCGTGACCTGGGCCGGTGATCCGAGTAAACCGGCAGAGGAAGGGGAGCGAATCGGGCCGCGGCGGTCGTTCGAAGCCTGGCGCGAAATCGTGCGCCATACGACCACGCCCTGGACGGCCGCTCAGCGCGAAGTGGCGTGGGAGTTGCGCCGGCGCGCGATCGAAATCGATCTCGAGCACCAGACCGCGCTCGCTCAACGAGCGGTCGGCGCGCGCGACAATGTGCTGGCGATCGTGTCGCACGACCTGCGGACCCCGCTCAACTCGATCCAGCTCTCCGCGGGGATGCTACGAAAAGTGTGCACGGACGAGCGCGCGAGCCGATACCTCGATCGGATCCTGCGCGCTTCGGACAGCATGACCGGGCTCGTTTCCGACTTGCTGGACTTCGCTGCGATCGACTCCGAACAGTTCGAGGTTCACGCTTCGCGCTACCCCGTGCGCGAGCTCGAGCGCGACGTCATGTCACTGCTCACGCCGCTAGCAGCCGCCAAGTCCATATCGCTCACCTGGCGCGGTGGCGCCGAGCTCTCCGTCGCAGCGGACCACCAGCGGCTCATGCAGGTCTTCTCGAACATCGGTGGGAACGCGATCAAGTTCACAGAGCCCGGGGGGGCCATCACGATCGCGGCGGAGGCACAGGATAGCCACGTCCAGTTTGCCGTGAGCGATAACGGGCCCGGGATCGCCCCGGACGACGTTGCGTCGATCTTCGATCGCTACTGGAAAGCCGGGGCGCGTCGAGGTCGAGGAGGAGGCGTCGGGCTCGGTCTCTATGTCTCGCAAGGTATCCTCGCCGCGCACGGCGGCCGCCTCTGGGTCGAGAGCACCCTTGGCAAGGGGAGCACCTTCTTCTTTACGGTCCCGATCTCGAAGGAATAGGCGGTAGGAGCTCGACGTCACCACGGGATCGAGCCGGCGTCGTTGGAGAACGTGCCGGTGGGCCCGTCGGGGCCGAGCAGCGCCAGGCGCACCGGTTCGCGCGCAGCTTCGGCGACCGTTCGCGGTCCGCTGTGACCATTCAAGTCGGTGGCGGTGTGCCCGGGGCACGCCAGGTTCACCTTGATGGAGGTGCCCTCGAGCTCCTGCGCGAACGCGATGGTCACGGCGTTGAGCGCGGTTTTCGAGGGGCCGTAAGCCACGCCGCCCACCCCCGGCAGGGGAAACGCAGGATCGGTGATCGCGCTGAGTGACCCGATGCGGCTGGAGACGTTGACGATTCGACCTGCGGGCGCTCGGCGGAGGAGCGGCAGCATCGCCTGGGTCACGGCGATCACACCGAAGACGTTGGTCTCGAACACGGCGCGGACGTCTTCGAGGCTCGCCTCGCTCGGCTTGGCGCTCGTCGCGATCCCCGCGTTGTTGACGAGGACATCCAGCCGTCCGAGCTCGCGCCCAACCCGCGTTGCAGCTGCTTCGATCGAGTCGGCGCGGGTCACATCGAGGGTGATCGGCCGGGCCTCGCCCGCGATCCGTTTTGCGGCCGTCTCGCCGCGCGCGGCGTCACGTGCGCCGACGAGAACCGTGAACCCACGCGCCGCGAGCTCGCTCGCGATCGCGTGACCTATCCCTTTGTTGGCGCCAGTGACGAGTGCGACCTTGTTGTCATGCATGTCCACGAGATAGCGAGCAAAAGGGGGGCAGCCTTGGCGAATCTTGGCAGGAAAGGCTCCGGCGGATGGCGCCAAGAATGCACAAGCGAAAGTCCTGTCCGCGTCCTAGACTGCCGAGGTGGCGACCCGTAAGCACGTCCTCCCGCTCTCCGTCCCGGGCCTCCGCGCGCTGCGCTGGTCGAGCGATGAGCTCTACTTCGGGATGAAGGAGACCTACACCGTCACCCGCGTCGAGGCTGGGCGCTCGTCGTTCTTCACCCGCGGGAAGGTCTGGTCGAGCGCCGCCGGCTCGCTCCGGATCCAGGCGCCCGGTGACGTCGTGCGCGATCTATCCCGCGACGGACCGACGACGTATCAGATCGTCGCCTTTTCGCCGCGCACCGTGGAGGAGGCCGATGGCAAGGTTTGCATCCATACGCACCTTGCAGCGGGTGACACGCGTGGCGCCGCCTTCCATCGCCTGCACGACGCGCTGCGCGCCGGCGCCGACAGGCTCGCGCTCGAGGTCGCCGTCACCGAGGCCATCTCCGCATTTTCCACCATCCGTGGTGCGAAGTGTGAGTACGTGCGCCCGGTGCGTCGCGCGATCGAGCTCCTTCGTGAACGCCTGGACGACGAGGTCACTCTCGACGCTCTCGCCGACCATGCGGACACCGACAAGTTCCACTTGTGCCGGGCGTTCCGGGCGCAGGTCGGCTTGCCACCCCACGCTTACCTCACCAGGCTGCGCATCATGCGCGCGAAGGAGCTGCTCGCGGCGGGGGTGAGACCGAGCGAGATCGCGCCGCGCGTCGGGCTCTACGATCAGAGCCAGTTGAACCGTCACTTCCGGCGCATCGTCGGCACGACGCCGGGCGCCTACGCGCGCGAGCTCAATTTCCCGTCTTCGCCGACCCAGCAAGGTTCGGAGCGTTAAAGACGCGCGAGCTCGACCTCGAGGTTGTAGATGGGAAGCGAACCGTACGGCGCGTCGAAGTCCGACGTGAGGGACTCCTCGTAGGCGGCCCCGCTGTTCCGAATTCGGATCCCGAGCGGCACGTCTTCGAGCTTGGCGCTGATCGTGTACCGTCCGAGCGGGATGTCCTGGACGGCGTCACCGTCGGGCGTCGAGACGAATTTGCCCGAAATCGTCTCTCCCTGCGAACCGTCCACGAGCGGGCCCTCCGGTACGAGCGTGAGCTCGACGTCGCTCACTTGCAAATCGAAGTCGCCGGGCTCCGTGTAACCAACGACGTATGCGCCGTAGAACCCGCCGTCGGGGCGCTGGCCGCTCAGCTTCCACTCGAAGTGGCGCACGCCGCCGGTGTTGCCCGCGAACGCCGAGTCGTCGTCTGGGTGGAGCGAGAAGGCATAGGTGGTGCCGTGGTATTCGACCGAATGGGTGGCGGAGACACTCCACGTCGCAGCGAACGTCGGCAGCTCGATGCGGTAGCGTCCGCGATCGTCCGTCTTGCCCGTCGCGTTCGAGTCGTAGAGGAGCTGGTTGTCGACGACGATCTCGACGTTCGGCAGCGGCTTGCCTTGCGCGTCGGTGACCACGCCGGACGCGACGAAGGGGGTGACCGTCGTGTCGCCGCTGCCCTCGCCGCTAGCGCCGCCCTCGCCGCCAGCGCCCTGATCGCCGCCGTTGCCGCCGCCGCTTTGGTCAGGCGCTCCGTTCGAGCCAGTACCGTTCTTGTCGCTCGACGAGCACGCGGGCAGGAGCGCGACCGTGAGGACGGCGACGAGTGCACGCGTTTTCCAAGAAGAAAAGCTGAGGAGGCGATCGAGATGGGTCATGGAATCTCCCAAGCGAGGAACGAGATGAAGGGCGCTCACCGGGAGCGCGGCGCGCGACGAGGCTTCACGGCCTTTGGAGCCCGCGCGGTGGGAGCCGGAGTGACGGAGCGCACGATGCGCGCGGGGAGGAGCCGGGCGGCCAGGTCGAGATCGATAGTGACGTCGCCAGTGAGCCACCGGCGCGCGGTCTCTGCGACAGGGCCCACGACCAGCATCTCGAAGAGCGGCGCAGGCAGGCGAATGAGCCGCCCCCCGGCGACGTGGGGCGCAAGCCAGGCTTGAAGCGCCTCGAGCCGCGGCGTGCGCGCGGCCGCGATCGCCGGGCCGTGCGCGGGGACGAAGCTCGCGTGCGCCTGCGCGTGCACGAAGAGCGCGCGGTCGCGGTGCTCACGCGTGAAGGCCAGGTACGCACGCACCAGCGCTTCGATGCCCCCGTTCGCGCTCCGGCATGGCACGACCGCTGCGACGATCGTGTCGAGCAGCTCGGCAAGGCAGCGCGCGTACACCTCCGCACGGAGTCCGTCGAAGCTTCCGAAGTGATGGTACAGGCTGCCGAGGCTCCGCCCGCTTTCCTTCACGACCGCATGGATAGTGAAGTTTTCGGGGCCTCCACGCGCGTGCACCTCGATCGCCGACGCGACCATCGCGTCCGCGGCGTTCTCACGCGGCACGCGTGGCCTCCTCTTCGAGCCTTGCGAGCGACGCGGCCTGGTTCCACACGGCGGTAGCGAGCGCTTCATCCCGCGCGACGGGGAGGAGCGGCTTTTCGACGTCGACGTCGAAGTAGCGGCCGCTGCTCGCGTTCGTGTCCGTCGCCAAGCGAACGACCGGGCGAGCACCGGCGGCAGGTTCCTGCCATGCCCACTTCACCACGCGGAGCAGCCCCCCGAGTACGCCCGGACGATCTCCGAGGCCGGTCCGGATGACGCCGGGATGGACGGCGTCGATCCGAGGCCCGAGCCCGGCCCAGCGCTTTGCGAAGCGCGGCATGCAGAAGAGGTTGAGGAGCTTGGTCGTCGCGTAGGTGCGCACCGGGTGGAAGTCGTCGCCGTACGGCGTCTTCGCGAGATCCACGCGACCGAGACCGTAGAGCCCGGCGCTCACCTGCACGACGTGCGTGCGGGACGCCGCGAGCAACGGCTCGAGCAGAAGGTTCAGCGCGAACGGCGCGAGGTGGTTCACGATGAACGCGCGCTCGAGCCCTTCCTCGTCGCGCTCCACGCGGCTCGGCCACACGCCGGCATTGTGCACGAGCACGTCGACGCGAGGCGCGCAGGCAGCGAGCTCCTTCGCCACCTCGCGGGTGGTCCGAAGGGACCCGAGGTCACCCCTGACCAGCGTGACGCGGCCGCCGCGCTCGCGGATCCCGCGCACGGCGCCCTCGGCGCGCTCGGGATCGCGAACGACCATGACGACATCGTGACCGAGCCGAGAGAGCTGGGTCACCACCGCGAGGCCAATGCCGCGACCGGCGCCGGTGACGACGGAGACAGGGCGAGCGGAGACGACCATACCCCCTCAGCTTACGCTCGGCAGGAACTTTGTTCTAGAACTTTGTTATGCTCGGGTCTCGAGACGAAGGGCCGCGAGGCGACCTTGGTTGGAGTGAGCCACGCGAAGGCGTTCGGCGCTCGAGCCGGATCCGACGACGAAGGTGGCCGTCGCGTGCGCCGATCGACGGCGCGCCGATCGACGGCGCGAAGCTCCGCCCTGCTCGGCGTTCTCGCAGTAGAGCAACGAGATGCTGAGCACCCAGAGGGCGCGATCGCAGCGCCCGCGGCTTGACCGCTGCGAGCGCAGCCGCGCACGAGCGCTCATTTCGCGCCGTGCCGGACCCAAGGCCGGTGAGATCGCTGCGCGCGAACATTTGACCACAGACGTCGATGGTCACGTGACGTAGCAGCAAGGCTTCGCGAAACGTCTCTGGAGGCGCTGGTTCGCGAGCGGAGTAACCAATGATGATGAAGAAGACTTGGCTGGGCGCTGGGATCTTGGTGGCAGGAGTCGGGTTGCTGATCAGTCAAGGCGCGCTCGCGGGCCAGAAGACGACGGCAAACGTGATCATCACCAACACTGCCACCGCCCATGAATTCTCGGGCTCCCAGGGCTCTGCCCGAAACAGCGCCGACGCGCTTCAGCGCATTTACTGCTCCATCGACCACATTTCTGGCTTCTGCCTGGCCCGGAACAGCGCCGGGGCGGTCGCGAGCTGTTCGACCAGCAATCCCGACATCATGGCCGTCATTCGGGGTATCAATGGTGACAGCTACCTCTTCGTGAGGCACGACGGTGCGGGCACTTGCACTAGCGTCTCCGTCAATAGCGGTTCCTACTACGCGCCAAAGAATCCCTGATCTCCTGCTGCCGAGGATGGGCACGTGAGGACGCAGGTCTTGTTGGCAGCTTCGGTCGGTTCCCTGATCGTGACCGTCGCGGCCGCGACGCTCTGGAGCACGCGGACGCAATCCGCGCAGATCGAGGCATTGACGCAAGAGGTTCGTCGCGATCGAGCCTCCTTGGCACGGCTCGAAGCGAGCCTCGCCGCCAAGGCGCGCGTCGCACAGCCTGCGTCCCTCACCGCCACCGCCTGTCCCCCCGGCACCGAAGTCGGCGCCGAGGGGCTCGAGGCGGCGATCAAGAGCGCGGTGAACCTGGCGCTCGACGAACGCGAGACGAGTGAGCAGCTCGAGCGCGAAGCCGAGGCGCAGCCTAGCCCCGCCGCCGAAGCAGCGGCCGTGAAGGCCGAGTCGCTCATCGACGAAGCCGTCCAGATGCGAGTTTGGAACGACGTGATCGCGTCGCGGTTTCGCGACCTCTCCCAGATCATGACGAAGGACCAAGTTCGTGAGTTGCGCCGACAAGTGGCGGCTCTCGCGACCGAGGGAAAGATCGTCTTCGAGGGAGACCTTCCTCCCTTCTAGCTCACGCGCAAACGCGTGAGTCGATGCCCCAGCGTCGTGGCATCCACCGCGGCGAGGCCCCGATCGCCGATGAGCTATCTCGCCCGCTGGCGCATGTTCCGCGCGCGGTTGCTGTTGCGCGAGAGCGAGCTCCCACTCGGCGCGATCGCGGAGCAGGTCCGCTACCGGTCGGCCGCTAACGTTTTCACTGACCTTCTCGCGCGAGCACGGCATATCCCCCGGGTGCTTTTTCGCACGAGGCGCAGCGCAAGCTGGCTCCCGGCTCGTCGCCTACCGCAGCCGCGAGGCGCAGCGCCGGCCCGTGCCTCGTCACGACGCGGCGACCAGAACGTCTCGAGATCCCTCGGCTGGGACGGAAAGCTCGACAGCGGCGTCCGACGGACTACGAGACCCTCATGACCCGGGTCACTCGCACCACTGCCTCCGCCGCGCTCGCGCTGTTCCTCGCCGCGTGTACCAGGGGCAATCCGCCGCAAACCCACGGCCCGGAGCCAATGACCCAGGTCGTTCCGGCTGACGGGAGCGGTCAAGAGACGGAGCCGATCGTCGGTCCCAACCCGTCGGGCGCTCCGGTCGAGACGGCGCCACCCAACGTGCCCGAGTTCAAGCCGGCGTTTGCCGGTCAAACGCGCGCACCGGCGATTCAACCGCAAACCAAGTTCGTGGTGAACGAGGTGACGACTGGCCTGAAGCGTCCCTGGGCCATCGCGTTCTTGCCGGATCAGCGCTTCTTGATCACGCAGAAGCACGAGGGCTCGCTGCTCATCGTGGGCGCGCGGGGCGAGAAGTCGGCTCCCGTGCAGGGGGTGCCCCAGGTGGTGGGCAAAGATCAGTCCGGCCTGCTCGATGTGGAGTTGGCTCCCGATTACGTCACCAGCAAGCTCATTTACCTGAGCTACGTCGAGCCGCGGGACGGCGGTAACGGGCTCGCCGTGGCGCGCGCCAAGCTGATCGACGGTGCGCAGCCCAGGCTCGAAGAGCTGAAGGTGGTGTTCAGGGCCATGCCGACGCTCGATTCGGACAAGCACGCCGGCGGTCGCTTGGTGTTCGCCGCCGACGGTCACCTGTTCGTCGCGCTGGGCGAGCGGTCCATCATGGAGGGTCGCGTTCAGGCGCAGGACCTCAAGAGCCATTTCGGCAAGGTGGTGCGCCTGAAGCCGGACGGCGCCGTGCCCCAAGACAACCCGTTCGTGGGCAAGGACGCAAAGCCCGAAATCTGGACCTCCGGTCACCGTAACCCCCTCGCCGCCGCCTTCGACGCTCGCCATCGCTTGTGGGTCGTCGAGATGGGGCCGCGCGGTGGTGACGAGCTGAACCTGATCGAAAAGGGCAAGGACTACGGCTGGCCCACCATCGGCTACGGTGAGGAGTACTCGGGCTCGCCGATCCACGAGACCACGCAGGCGCCGGGCATGGAGCAACCGGTCTACTACTGGGATCCCGTGATCTCGCCGGGTGCGCTGACCATCTACAGCGGAGCCCTGTTTCCCGAGTGGAGAGGCAACTTCTTCATCGCGGCGCTCTCGGGCCAGTCGCTCGTTCGTCTGACTCTGAAGGACGACCGGGTCACCGGTGAGGAGCGCCTGCTCGC
>JAEZYO010000229.1 GCA_023419055.1 Pseudomonadota bacterium
CGGGTCGACCGTACCATCCTGACGGGGAGGTCGCAAAACGGAGGTCCGGCGAAACGTTCCCCGCGCGAAGCGTTCGAGTTAGGCTAGAAGGCCTAGCCGGTGTTGCCCTTGTTCTCGGAACAGAAGCTCAGTCCTGCGGACGCTGCCATCTTCGAGACCTTCGTCGTTCCCCGATACCTGAGCTTGTTCGGGGATCTGATGCTCGAAATGCTCCTCGCGGGAAACGCCGCCCGCGTGGCTCACCTCGGCTGCCGCACCGGGTACCCCGATCTCAAAATCTACGAGCGCATCGATCAGGCCGAAATCATCGGCTTCGATTTCTCGATTCCGGCGCTCGAGCTCGCCCGCAACAAGGCGGCGGTGCGGGGCGCGGACGGCATCGAGTATCGAGTCGAGGAGGATGGCCTCGACGGCATCGACGCGCAGCAGTTCACGCACGTCGTCGCGCTTCACCCGATCCTCAAGGCGGACGAGCGGCTCGAGCTCTTCAAGCAGGTGCGGCGGCTGCTCTGCCCCGGTGGTCAGGCGCTGATCGCGCTGCCGCTGCGCGGGTCCTTTCAGGAAGTGCTCGATCTCTATCGCGAGTACGCGCTGAAATACGACGACACCGACTTCTCGAAGGCCGTGGAGCTCGCTATCGCGGCGCGCCCGAGCATCGAGTCGCTCTCGGAGGAGCTCGAAACCGTCGGCCTCGACGACGTCGACATCGAAATCAGGCAGACTTCGCTGCCGTTCGACAGCGGTCGCGCCTTCGCGGAGGATCCGGTGAATCGTCTGCTGATTCAGCCCGAGATCCGCTCCTGGCTGGGCGTGAGCGACGTCGTGAAGCCGCTCGAATACGTGCGCGACGCCATCGACAAGTACTGGTCGGAGAGCAAGCTCGAGCTCAGCATCACGGTCGCGTGCGCCTCGGCGCGCGTACCGCTCGGCGACCAGTCTTAGTAACGGTACGTCCAGAGCAGGTCGAGCCCGGTGCCGATCGTCCCGATTTCCGTGCGGAGCGACCAGTTGCGCTTGAAGCGCCAGTCCACCGTGCCGCTGAAGGCGTTGTTCTGGTCGGCGTTCTCCGTTTGCGTGGCGGCCTTGTAGCTGCCCTCGACCCAGATCTCGTCGCTGATCTGGACCGCGGCGGTGTACGTCGAGTAGGTGCGCTGTTCGAGCGTCTCGCTCGCGGTGCGCAGCTCGACGTTGCGGAGCGGCGTGTCGCTGAGCAGGCGATCCAGCACGCCCGCACCCACGCCGATGCCGGTGGCCGCGGCGTTGCCGCTGCCGCCGCTCTCGTCGCTCCCGGTCCCGCCCAGCAAGAGGGCGAACTTCTCCGCGTCGCTGCGCTCCGGGTCGCTCCTGAGCTTGAGCTTCGCCTCGCGGTAGGTGCCGGTGATGTCGACGAAGATCTGCGTCCCTTCGGGCGCGCGCCAGCTCGCCGTCACGTTGACGTGCGGGTTCGAGGCGTCCCCGGTGTCGAAGCGGATTTCTCCATTTTCGATCACGAAGGTCTTGCCCCAATATTCGACGCGCCCGCCCGGCTTCAGGTTGATCGTCCCGCCGATCTTGGTCTCTTCCGTGAGCTCGATCGTGGCAACTCCGGTCAGCGGGACGCTGAGATCGGAGCGCACGACCTTCACGGACTGGCCGAGCTCGAACACGAGCTCCCACGGCTTCGCCTCCTCGCGCTTCTTCCGCCGAGGCTCGCTGATCGGTTGCAGGATGGCGATCGATCGATTGGGGTCGATGGAGATGACGTTACGCCCGCTCGAGGGGGGGAGCTCGGCCGTGGCTTTGGGTACCGTGATCATGACCGTCATGCGGTCTTCGCTCGGCAGGAGATCCAAGAAGGCGCTGCCGGTGGCGTTCGCCTGGGAGACGCCCTCGATCAGGATCGGGACGTCGGTCGTGTTCACGTTCGCGCGCGCGCGGGTGAGCTTTAGTCCTTCGAGGTAAACGTCCGCGGTCGCCGTCACGTTCGTGGAGCGCGCCCGAGACGCCGCCGAGAAGTCTCGGATCTCGATCACGGTGCGCCCGCCCTGCGTGCGTGTCTTGGCGGAGAAGGTGACGTCGTTGAGGCGCATCCCCAGGCCCTGGAACTGCATCGAGCCGCCCTGCATGGCCACGTTGCCGCTGACGTCTCCCTGCCACTCTTCGCTTTTCGGGTTGCTCGACGGCTCGAGCGCGAGCTTGACGACGCCGTCGATGCGCCCGTTGAGCTCGGAGAAGACGTCTCGCAAGACCGGCGCGAGGATCACGGCGTCGACGCCCTGAGCGCGCGCGCCGAGCGAGAGCGGGCTCTTGCGATCGAGCGCGGGGACGTAGCCGCGCCACGAGAGCGCCGCGTTGAACTCGCCGCTGATGACGCCGGGCCGCTGCTCGAAGCGCGCGAGGCCGCGCAGGGCGCGCCCGTCGGAGCGCACCTCGAGCGCACCGTCTCCGACGGCGATCTCGTCGATCGACAGCTGGTCCACGTTGACGCGCGCGTTCAGCTGAGGGCGATCGCCCCCTTGGTCCAGCACGACCTCTCCTCGCAGGCCGCCGCGTATCCCGCTCCGGCCGAGCGGCGCGATGGCCTGGATCGGGAGGCCTTCGAGCTTGAGGATGACGTCGCCGTCGAAGACCTGTGGCGGCATGCCCGGGCTCTGGAGTCCCTCGGCGCGCAGGTCGAGCTTGCCCGCGGAGCGCAGCGTCGCCACGCGCTCACCGCGGCAAGGCGCGCGCTCGTCCGCGAGGAAGGCGCGGCCGGTGACCGAGAGCTCCGCGGTCTCTTCGGAGTAGTCGATACGACCGCAGACATCGACCGGGACAGCGGTCTTCGAGGTGCCCACGACCAGGTTGGCGAGCGAGGTGTTGGCGCTGATGATGGGGGTCGTCACGCTGCCGCCGACCGTGACGTCGGCTCGCAGCACGCCGCGCACCGACGCCGGGCGCACGATGTCGGGCAGCGTCTCGAGCGGGCGGGCGTCGACCACCACCTTCCCGAGCAACGTGGCGCGTGAGAGCTCGACGCCGAGGCGCTCCGGCGCCTTCACGAGCTCCCCGACCGGGAGATTGCTCCGCAGGGTGGCGGTGGCGAGCGAGCCGGAGCCGTCGAGCAGGCGGAGGGTCGCGTCCACGTCCCCGCTCGGTCCGTCGACGCGGGCGCCCAGCTGCGCCTCGATGCCCTGGATCACGAGCGGCGGCTCGCCCTTCTCCTCGCCGGCGCGCACCACCGTCAGCCCGGCCGTGCCGGCGAGCACCGTCACGGCCGGGAGCGCGTCGGGATCCTCCCTCGCGATCACGGCCTGGCCGCTCAATTTGCCCTGCACGGCTTCGATGCGCGCCGAGTCGGGGAAGAGCGGCGAAAGGTAGGAGAGGTCGAGCTCGTCGAGACGGAGCTCCGTGCGGCCGGTGGCGCGCCGGTAGCTCTCGATTTCGGCGGCGCTGCCGGCGAGCTTCAAGTTGAACTGCGTGGTGCCGTGCCCGATCCCCGCGAGCGTCGTCCGCGCCGTGCCGTCGAGCCTGTCGCCGTCGAGCGATGCTTCGAGCGCCACGCCGAGGCCCGAGACGTTCTCGACGGAGCCTTGCACGAGCTCGAGCTCGACGCGGCCGCGCTGCACGTCGTCGGCCACCACGACTTCGGCGTCGACGTCGAGCTTGCCGCCGATTCGACCGCGCGGGAGCCCGAGGAGATTCGAGAGCACGTCGAGGTCGACGTCTTTTCCGCGCGCCTCGATGTTGACGAGGCGCGGGCGGATCGAGATCGAGCCCTCCAGATCGCCTGCGCCCGTGAGGCTGAGATCGGCGATCTCGATGCGATCCTTCTCGATGGCGACGCGCTCGGCCCGCGCTCGGACGTTCGTGCGGTCGTTCTTGATCTCGAGCTCCACGCCGCTCACCCGGGGGCCGTGATCGAGCTCGATCTTGGCCTTGGCGTCGACGCTGGGTCCGTCCGGCGAGCTCAAGCTCGCCGTCAGCGCGGGGCGCAGCGTAGAGCCCCGGGTCTCTGCCTTCACGCTTTCGAAGTTCCGACCCAGCGCGTTCAGATCGCTGCCGACGAGCCGGCTCACCACGTCGAGGCGCTCGGGTCGATCGATCGGGCCGCTCGCCCGTATCACGACCTTGCCTCTCGCGAGCGCGAGGTCGCTCGTACGGAGGTCCTCGAGATCGGCGGTCAGGGTCGCCTCGAGCTGCTTCTCCTCGAGCGAAGCCTCGAGCTTGCCATCCGCGTAGCCCGTCGCCTTGACGAAGCTCGCGATGCGGGGCGACTTCTCGAGGCGGAAGCGGCGGGTCGTCGCGACGAGCTCGAGCTTGCCGCCGGGGTGCGCCGTGAAGTCGACGCGCAGCGGCAAGCCGCGCTCGTGCGCGTTGGCGCGCGCGTCGAAGCGACCCTGCTCGAGCGTCCCCGTGAGATCGAGCGCCGGCACCGTCACGTCGGCGAGATCGAAGGCGTCTGTCTGCGCGTTGACTTCCGCTGCGACCCCTTGGGGTGAGCTCCAGAGCGAGAGGGTGGTGAAGCCGTTCACGCGCGTCTCCGGCATCTCCGGCCAGATCGCCCGCAAATCCACGTCCTTTCCCGTGACTTCGAGGTTCACGCCGACGTCGCCCGAGAGCCG
Source organism: Pseudomonadota bacterium (assembly GCA_023419055.1). Next base: position 4,584 of record JAEZYO010000229.1, read on the forward strand.
GGTGATGCCCGTGGCGTCGAGCACGGAGGAGCCGACCTTCAGGGTCGCCGTCGTCGCGAGGTGCTCGGTGACGCCCGTCGCCTCCACGTGCCCGCTGGCGACCGCCTGCACGGGCCAGTCGGGCCACAGCGCGCGGACCGCGTCCGGCTCGGCGCGCGGGAGGTCGACGCTGACCTTCAGCACGCCGGAGTCGATCCGCACGACGCTGTCGACCTGCACCTCCCCGAAGTAGCCGTCGAACGAGGTCCAGACGTGGCGATCGCCGCGCAGGTGGAAGCTCGCGATGCCGCGCAGATCGGCGCCCGCGAGGCCGCGCCACGTCGTCGCGAAGCGAGGGACGTCCACGGCGACACCCACCGGGGTGACGAGCACCTGCCCGCGCGCGCCCCGGAGCTCGGCCTCCAACGTCGGCAGGTCGCCGACCTTGCCCCGGGCGAACCCCTGATCGAGCTCGATGTTCGGCAGCCAGACGCGGATCTGACGCGAGCTCGTCGAGGTGGACGCTGACTTCTGCTCCTCGGGGCGGAGCTCGAACGCGCGGGCGATGTTCAGCGAGCCGGTCTCGGGATCCGGCTCCACGTAGGCCTCGGCGCGCTCGACGCGGACGTAGGGGATGGCGAGCGTGACGCGCGTCTCCGACGAGAGCAGGCGCTTCACGAGCTCCACCGAGTCGAGCTCGGCCCGCAGGTTCCGGACCTTGAGCACGACGCGACCCTCCGGATCGGCGACCGTGACCTCGTCGGCCACGAAGCGGTTGGCGGAGAGCTTCGAGACGCCACCGACCTCGAAGCTGCCGAGGAAGAGGTCGTTCAGGATCGAGGCCGTGACGCTCGAGGCGAGGCGCCGACCCGCGGGCAAGTCGAGGTGCAGCACGAAGGCCGCGGACGACGCGCCCGCGAAGACCAGGAAGAGCGCCGCGCCCGCCACGACGCGACCGAACCAGCGGGCCGCGGTGTACGGGTTCATCGGAGCGCGCCCTCGAGCATCAGATGGCTTCCCCGATCGCGAAGTGCAGCATGAGGGGAGTCCAGTACTGATTGAGGAAGTTGTCGGCGGCCGCGCCGGAAGGTGAGCCGCCTTCGTCGCCGATTTCGCGTTCTCCGAATTCTTGGAGGTAGGGAACCCGGTAGGCCAAATCCAGGCGTAAGGGTCCCACGGGCGTGCTGTAACGCAACCCGAGCCCCGGCGAGAGGTGGGGCCGATCGAGCCGGATCGTGTGGGTGCGGCGTAAATCGCTGGCGTCGACGAACACCACGCCACCGAGGTCGCCCGCGAGCGGAAAGCGCGCCTCGATGGAAGCCTCCCAGAGCGTGAGACCGCCGAGCGGACGAATGCACGCTTCGGGGGTCCGCTCACAGTTCGCCGGGTTGGCGCCAGGGATCAAGAAGCCGACCGGACCGTGCGGGCCGACCCCGCGATAGGGATAGCCGCGGTTCGAGCTCGGGCCGCCGGAGTAGAAGGCTCTCAAGAGGAGCTTCTGCTGATCGCGGATGACGGCCGGATTCGTGGGATCGTTCGGGCTGTTCGGGTCGGGCGGGTTGTTGACGACGAGCTGACGGTCGAGCGTCTCGCCGTAGTCCGCCGGGAACAAGAAGCCGAAGTTCAGGCGAGTCGCGAGCGTCGTCCCGCGGCCGAAGAAGTTACGAATGAAGGTGCGGAGCTCCGGCTGGAGCTTCGCATCGGAGACCGTGCCACCGAAAATGAAGCCCGCGACCTGGAGCGAATTCGCGAAGACGATGTCGAGCTTGTTCTCGATCAAGACGGCTTCGAACACGGACTCGAACTCGGGGAACGAGACCAGCACCTTCTGCAAGACGGCGTCACCGTTCTCGTCGACCGGCGTCTTGCCTTGGTAGAAGATCGGAAAGTTCGCCTGCCAGTTGTAGCTCGGGCGGAGGAGCACCTTGTGAGACTGAGTGATCGGAGGCGCAGCGCCGGGGAAGAGGCGCTCGACGCCGCCGCGGGTCGTCACCTGGTGGTAGCCGAGGATCTGCTCGCGGTTCGGATCTACCTCTGGTGGCAGCGGATAGAGCACCGGGTAGAGCTGGTAGCTTGCCGCGAGGAACCCCGTCGTGCGCGCCTCGAAGAACGAGGGCTGAGTGAGCTGCGTGCTGAGCTTGTACTCTCCGAGCAGCTTCACCGGCCGCTCGAGGCGCTGGATGCTCGTGGGAAAGAGCGTGACGCCGGGGCGTGCCTCGATGCCGAGGGTGCGCATCCCTCCCAAGAAATTGCGATCTTCCCAGCCTGCGCGAGCGTGAAAGCTCAGCCGGATCGTGTCGAGGCGCGTGCCCCCGCCGATGCGGACGGTGCGAAGCTTGGCCTCCTGCACCACGATCTGGAGCGGGACCCGGCGCGACTCGGGGCGCGAGGTGTCCTGACGCACTTCGACGCGCGAGAAGACGCCGAGGTTCGAGAGCGCGAGCTCCGCGTCTTCGATGTCCGTGCTCGAGTAGTTTCCACCCTCGAGGATGCCGAGCACGTCCCTGACCTGACCTTCGGGGATCTCCTTCAGCCCGATGATCTGGATCGGGCCGTAGAGCGCCGGCGGCCCTGGATCGACCTTGTAGGTGACGTGGGCGGCGTGCTTGGCGATATCGACGCGCGCCTTGCCTTCGACCTTCGCGAACGCGAAGCCGCTCGCCCGCAGCGCGCGGAGGATCCGCTCCTTGTCGGCTTCGAACTCCGCCTCGTCGAAGATCACTCCGGCGACGAGGCTCTTTCCCGCCACGGCTTCGCGAGTCGCCGCGGAAGCGTCGAGCGGCAGCGAGCCGAGGCCGGGCGCTTCCGCTTCGACGACGCGCACCGGCTCACCCTCGTGCACTCGGAGCTCGACTCGCACGTGGTGCGGGTCGGTGTGGACGACGCGCGCGGCGGTGACTTTGGCCTCGTAGTAGCCGCGTGCTCGGTACGCGCGCTCGACGCGCTCGAGGTCGCGCGCGAGCACGGTCGGGTCGTAGATCTCGTACTCGAGGACGCGCGGGATCACCTCGAAGAGGCGCGGAGACGCCGCCGTCGCCAACCCCTCCACGATCGGGTCGGTCTCGACGACGCCATCCGATTCGAGCTCCACGGCCGAGACGACCGGTCGCGAGGGGTAGGGCCGGCAGCCCGTGAGCACCGAAATGAGGAAGAGCGTGCCAAGCTTTCCGGCATGACACGCCCTCATCGTTGCTCCGCGTCTGATGGAATTCGGAGCGGCTATGGCCTGGTCAGCGTCTATTCACGCTCGAGTCAGCGCGCCGCTCACTTCGGTGCCTTGCGCTTGACGCCGGGGAGCGTAGCAAGCTCGGGCGCCGGCTCAAGCTGTGTCATTTCGATATAGGTCAGGATGCCCTGGTACGGGTCCGCTTCGGTACCAGCGGACGCCTGCGTGAAGGTCGTCGAATAGGTGCCCGTCACGGTCACCTTCGCGCCCACGGCGGGCAGAGGGTTCGGCGTCTTCACACCCCAGAAGCTGTCGAGGTGCTCGACGTTCTCCTTACCTTTGTCGAACTCTTCGATCGCGTCGTAGATCTGCGCGAAATTCGAGGCCCAGCCCATGACCTTGATGCTCTCCGACTCCGGGGCATCTTTGCTGTCGCCGATCCAGAAGATCGGAACGGGGGGCTTGCAGTCCTCGGGATCGGCCTTGCCACCCTTGTGGACCGCACACGGCGGCGCGTCCGCGAGGTTCGTCTTGGTGATGTAACCCGTGATGCTGAGCTTCTTGCCGGCCACGTCCTTACGATGCACGCGGCTGCGGAGGTAGTAGCTCACGCCGGAGACCGTGTAGGCATCGCCCACTTTGACGGGCTTCTTCGGCATGTTGGGGACCGGCGGCACTGCTGCCTTGGGCCCGGAGTGCGGGGGCTTGGGCTCGTACTTCGTTTCATCACCGCCGCAGGCGGAGAGCGAGAGGGCTGCAATGAGCAGCGCCGGAACACGAGCCGATCGAAGCAACTTGGGCGACATACTGGCGGGCCTCCTCGAAAACTCCGCTGCACAGTAGTCTGCGTTCTGCCGGTACTGCAAGGGTGGTTCACTCTCTTCAACCACCTGGGTTGGATACTCTACGGAAACACCGGAAAATTTCCGCGCCAGTGTGCCCCATCCCGAGAATTGAACCGCTGGCCGGGTTGGAGCGGGCGAAACGGGGAGCGGATTGAAGGTCGACGGGGGAGCGCCCACCGGTACCCTTCCGAGGCTTGGCCCACCGCACCATCATCGTCGGCGACGTCCACGGATGCGCTGCCGAAGTCAAAGATCTCCTCCACCGGCTCGCGTTCGGATCCGACGACCGGCTCGTGTTCGTCGGTGATCTCGTGAACAAGGGTCCAGATTCGAGTGGGGTCTTGCGGCTCATGCGAGAGCTCGGCGCGCGCTCCGTGCTCGGCAATCATGAACACCGGCTCATCGGCGCGCGTGTGGCACGCCGGCAAGGGCAAGCTGGGCCACGCCTCAACCCCCTTCAGGAACAGCTGGTCCGAACGTTCACCGAAGAAGAGTGGCAACAGCTCGAGTCGATGCCCCTGAAGATCGACCTTCCGGAACACGGGATTCGCGTCGTGCACGCCGGTGTCGTTCCCGGCGTGCCTTTCGAGGAGCTCGATGTGCGGACCGTGACACGAATGCGCTCCATCAAGCCCGACGGCACGCCGAGCGACAAGTGGGGCACCCTTTGGGGCTCGCTCTGGTCAGGGCCGCCGCACGTCGTGTTTGGGCACAACGCCAGGAAGTTTCCTCAACTTCATCCGGCCGCCACGGGGCTCGACACCGCGTGCGTCTACGGTGGCAAGCTGACGGCCCTGGTGCTCGAGCAAGGGCAAGAGCCTCCGCCTCCCGCCGAGCGAGAGAGCGTGCTCGTGTCGGTCGACGCCCGTCGCGTCTACGAAGACTACGGACAGCCCCTCCCGGTCGACTGACGCTCAGCGCAGCTTGTCCTCGAGCTCCCGCAGTCGCTGCTCGAGCTCTTGCACTCGCTTCCGTTCCTGCTCGGCGCGTTCGCGCTCCCGCTCGGCGCGTTCGCGCTCCTGCTCGGCGCGTTCGCGCTCCTGCTCGGCGCGTCCGCGCTCCTGCTCGGCGCGTTCCTGGGCCGTCGGTAGAGCCCGACCTTCCGTGTCGAGCCAGCGCACGAAGTACCTGTCCTGATTTCGGTACCGGGTTCGGCGCAGGCCGAGCTTCAAGCCGAGAGGAGCGACGAGGAAGTCGCCGTGCTCGTCGGGAACGAGCGCCTCGTAGTCTAGACGGGACGCTCCGAGACCGAAGCCCTCGAGCTTTTCGGTGTCGGGATCGAAGATGAAGTACGCCGGCGTGCGCCAGATTCGAGAATAGATTCGCTTCTTCTCGCCGCGATCGACGTGAGCCGTGCTCTTCGAGGTGATCTCGATCACCACGTCGGGGAGCCGGCCGCCTTCTTCCCACGCTACCCAGCTCTTTCGATCCTTGCGCCCCTTGCCCTCTTCGACGTCGAGCACCACGAACACGTCCGGCCCGCGGAAGTCGTTCCGTTTGATCTGTTGCTCGCTGAAGTAGACGAACATGTTCCCCCCGACGAACACGTCGGGGCGCTCCCCGTAGTGGTCGATGAGCGAGTCTTTCAGGAGCGCGTCTTGCGCGTCGTGAAACACCGACTCCATCGGCTCACCGTCTTCCGACGGCAGGTCGTCTTGACCGGGCAGCCCTTTGCCAGCCCAGAGCGAGGGGTCCAGCATCGCCAGACTTGTCATTTAACACACCTCTCATTTCAGAGGTAGGTCGGCTCCTCCGGCGTACGGTTGCGTGCTAATTCGGATCGCTCCTCGTCATGGCTTGCTCGTCGAGCCGGGTTTCCATTTCGTAATGTCTCGCCCCCTCCGCCTCTTCGTCCCTGCGCTCTTCGAAGGCGAGCTCGAGCTCTCGGATGAAGGCGCTCACTATGCGCTCAGGGTGCATCGGGTGGCAGTAGGGGACGAGCTCGTGCTCTTCGATCCGAGCACCTGCACCGAAGCGGACGCGATCGTGACTCGAACGTCGCGCGACAAGCTACGTTGCCGGACTCGCGCGCTGCGAGAGGGCAGGCGCGCGACGCTCGGCGCCCGCCTCGTCCAGTGCGTCGGCAAGGGTGACAAGGTGGACGAGGTGATTCGCGCGGCGACCGCGCTCGGCGTCGCCGCCGTCACGCTCGCGGAAAGCGAGCGCACCGTCGTCAAGCTTACCGATCGCGAGCGCGCGCAGGCCAGGCTCGAGAGGTGGCGTGGGATCGCGCTCGACGCCGCACGCCAGTCGGGCCGCGGTGACTTGCCCGAGATTTCCGGGCCGTTCGCGTTCGGTGAGGCGCTGTCCCGTGAAGGCGAGGGCGCGCTCAAGATCTGCCTCCAGCCGCGCGCGGCAGTTCGTTATGGCGACCTCCTCTCGACCAGAGCGGGGCCCGTGACGTTGCTCGTGGGACCGGAGGGCGGGTTCTCGGAGAACGAGCTTGCGCTCGCGCAAGAGCAGGGCTTCACGCCCGCGAGCTTCGGCGACTTCGAGCTCAGGACGGAGCTCGCCGGTGTGGCGGCGCTCGGCGCGATCCTGGCGCTTCAGCCGGCGCGCACCTGAACGTTCTGCTTTACCCAGCCGACGATCGACTCGAGCGGCGTGCCCGGCAAGAAGATCTTCTTTATGCCCTGCTCTTCGAGCGGAGCGATATCACCCTCGGGAATGATTCCTCCGCCGAACACCACGATGTCTCCCCCGCCGCGCTCCTCGAGTGAGCGGACCACGGCCGGAAAGAGAGTGTTGTGCGCGCCGCTCAGGATCGAGAGACCGACAGCGTCCACGTCTTCCTGAACGGCTGCCTCCGCGATCATCTCGGGGGTTTGATGCAGCCCGGTGTAGACGACCTCGAACCCCGCGTCTCGGAGCGCGGCGGCGACGACCTTGGCACCCCGGTCGTGGCCGTCGAGGCCCGGCTTGGCGATGAGGACGCGGATACGGGGAGCAGTCATGACGTGTGAGGTTCAGCTTAGTCCGTGGGTGCTCGGCCGCGGAGCGTGGGCTTTCGAACACGACGCCCGACGAGGTTTTCTTGGCCACGAGCGGCATTTCGTCGGCATTTCAGCGAAGAGCTAGCGCGGAACGCAGGTTGCTGAACGGCGGGCCATGTGGATCGTCGCCCTCTTGCCCAGCTTGATCGCGCTCGGGCTCTTCTTTGGGACACTGGCTATCCGGCCGACAAGGGAAAGGCTGATCAGGTGATCAGGTAAGTGTCGGTGTCCTTTACAGAAGTTGAAGTAATTTCTCAAGCTTTCGACACCCCCGATTGTTGACAGACCGGCCTTCTGACCCGTAGCTTCGCCCTCGTCAGTGGGAAGAAGTGGGCTTGAGTGTCAAGCCCGCCCATCGAGTGGCAAAGAAGTACAGGATCCGAAGGCAAGCATGTTCCGCGGGCAGTTCGTACACAGCGTTGACGCGAAGGGTCGCGTCAGCCTGCCCGCGCGCTTCCGCGACGTGCTCGTCTCCGACGGCGACGCACGCTTCGTCCTGACTCCAGCGCTCTTCGACCCCTGCCTGCACCTTTACCCGATGCGCGCCTGGGAGGAGTTCGAGAAGAAAATGCTCGAGCTCCCGACCCTGGAGCGCAACGCGGTGCGCTTCCGGCGCATGTACGTTTCGGCGGCGGTCGAGTGCGAGCTCGACGGCTCCGGGCGCGTGCTGGTACCGACGCACCTCCGCGAGCGCGCTTCGCTCGAGAAGGAAGTCTTGTGGGCGGGAATGGGGCGCATTCTCGAGCTCTGGTCGAAGACCGAGTGGGATCGCGCGCTCACGCTCACGAGCGAGGAACAAGCCGAGTTTCGGCTGGCGATGGAGCAGATCAAGATATGACGGCGGCGCTCATGCTCGAAGACCAAGGTCCCGAATTCGCCCACGTGCCGGTGCTCTTGCGCGAGGTGCTGTCGTTCCTCGCCCCGAGGAGCGGCGGCCTCTACGTGGACGCGACCGCAGGCGGCGCCGGTCACTCGGCGAGCCTGCTCCGCGCCTGCCCGGACGCGCGGCTCATCGCCTTCGATCGCGATCCGCTCGCGGTGCGCGTGGCGACGGAGCGCCTCGCCGAGTTCGGCGATCGTGCCCGGGTGGTGCACTCTAGCTTCGATCGGATGGAGGAGGAGCTCGCGGCGCTCGGCGTGGGTCAGGTCGACGGCGTCCTCGCCGACCTCGGGGTCAGCTCGGCGCAGCTCGACGACCGCGAGCGCGGCATGAGCTTCCGCGCGAGCGGGCCGCTCGACATGCGCATGGACCCGACCCAAGGCGAGACCGCGCTCGAGCTCATCCAGCGCCTCGACCAGGACGACCTCGCGAACGTGATTTACGAGCTCGGCGACGAGCGGCGCTCGCGCCGCGTCGCGCGCTGCATCAAGCAGGCCCTCGAATCGGGTGAGCTCAACGACACCCTCGATCTCCGCCGCGCGGTCGTGCGGGCGGTCGGTCCGCGGCGGGTGGGCGGAGTCGACCCGGCGACCCGTACCTTCCAGGCGCTCCGCATGGCGGTGAACGGAGAGCTCGATCAGCTGACGGCCCTGCTCGATCAGGCGCAGCGAGTCCTCGCGCCGAGCGGCGTGCTTTGCATCATCAGCTTCCACTCGCTCGAGGACCGCGCGGTCAAGCGCGAGTTCCAGAAACGAGAGCGCTGGGAACGACTCTCGGGCAAGCCGGTCCAAGCCGGCGCGGAAGAGGTTTCGACGAACCCGCGCGCTCGCAGCGCGAAGCTGCGCGCCGCCCGGCTGAAGCCGAGCGACGTCGAGCCGCAGGCTCCGGAGAGCGAGGAAGAGGAAAGCGCGTGAAGAACGAGAACGTGTTCCTCACCCTCTGGACCCTGGCGGTCGCCGCCGCGACGACCGCGTTCGTGCTGCAGCTCTCGCTCAGGGTCCGCTCGGTCGAGCTCGGTTACGAACTCGGGCGTTCGCACGCGCACCTCGAGCGCCTGCGCGAGGTGAGGCACGTGCTCGAGCTCGAGCTCGCGAGCCACAAGACGCCCGAGCGCGTCGAGTTCGTGGCTCGTACCCTGCTCGGGATGAGCGAGCCCGAGGCGGAGCGCGTCTTCCCGGTCGGCGCGATGCCGAGCGAGCCGTCCCCGTTGAGCTCGAGCACCGCCAAGCTCGAGCGCCCCGCCGAGGAGGCGGCGTCGCCGTGAACGTGAGCCCGGGACGCGCGCGTTGGATCCGCCTTCGCATGGGCGTGCTTTGCGGCGTGCTCGCGCTCGGGCTCGGCCTCGTCGTGGCCTCCGGTTACACGCTCACGATCCAAGACGGCCCGGCCTGGCGCGAGCTCGCGGAGATGCAGCGCCAGAGGCGGCTGCACGTCACGCCGAAGCGCGGCAACATCTTCGACCGCAACCGGAGCGCGCTCGCGGTGAGCGTCGACGTGCCGAGCGTCAGCCTCGACGCCGTCGAGCTCTTGCGAGGCGTGCCGTCCGCGCAGATCCCGGTCGTGGCGCGCGACGCTGCGAACCGCATCGCCGCCGTGCTCTCGATCGACCCCGCGCAGGTCGAGCGCAGGATCCTCGCCAAGCGCCGCTTCGCCTGGCTCAAGCGCCAGATCAGCGCGACCGAGGCGGACGCGGTGCGCGACCTCGGGGTCTCCGCCGAGGGCAAGCGAGCCATCGCCGGGCTCTCCGTCGAAGGCGAGGGGCGCCGCTACTACCCGCGCCGCGAGCTCGCGGGGCCGTTGCTCGGGTTCGTGGCGCCGGACGGCGAAGGCAAGGACGGGCTCGAGTTCGCGCTGGATCGCGACTTGAAGGGCCGCGCGGAGGAGCTGAAGGGGCTGCGCGACCGCTCGGGGCGCCTGATCTTCTCCGATGGGATGCAGGACGATCGCGCCTTCGCGGGGCACGACATCGAGCTCAGCATCGATCAGGGCCTGCAGTACTTCGCCGAGCGTGAGCTCGCGGCCGCCGTGCGGACGTTCGAGGCCAAGGGCGGCTCGGTGGCGGTGATCGAGCCCTACACCGGCGAGGTGTTGGCGCTCGCGAGCTCGCCGTCGTTCAACCCCAACGACTACACGGCGAGCGAGCCCGAGGCGCGGCGCGACCGCGGCGCGAGCTACGTCTTCGAGCCGGGCTCGACCTCCAAGATCTTCACGGTGGCGGCCGGCCTCGCCGGCGGCGCGATCACGCCCACCGACAAGATCTACTGCGAGAAGGGGACGTTCCGCGTCGACAACGTGACCATCCGCGACACCCACCCCTCGGAGTGGCTCACGCTCTCGCAGGTGCTGGCGCTCTCTTCGAACATCTGCGCCGCCAAGATCGGGCTCTCCCTGGGCGGCGACAAGCTCTACGAAGCGCTGCGTCGCTTCGGCTTCGGCGAGGAGACCGGCGTGGACCTGCCCGGCGAGGCGAGCGGTACGCTCCGGCCTCGCGGGCGCCCGTGGGTTCAGGTCGAGACCGCGTCGGCGGCGTTCGGACAGGGCATCGGCGTCACGAACCTGCAGCTCGCGCTCGCTACAGCGGCGATCGCGAATGGTGGAGAGCTGATGCATCCGGTCCTGGTGCGCAAGGTGACCACGTCGAGCGGGGAGGTCGTGCGCGAGGCCGCGCCCGAGGTTCGGCGCCGCGTCATCCCTCAGCACGTGGCGCGCGCGGTGACCGAGATGCTCGTGGCCGTGACGGAAGGCGAGGGGACCGGCGTGGAAGCGGCGGTGGACGGCTACCGCGTCGCCGGCAAGACCGCGACCGCGCAGAAGGCGGACGCGGTCACGGGGCGCTACTCGATCGATCGCTACATCGCGTCCTTCGTCGGATTCGTCCCCGCGGAGAAGCCGGCGGTGGTGATCGCGGTCACCGTGGACGAGCCGATGGTGGATCACGCCGGTGGCTCGGTGGCCGCGCCGGTCTTCCGGCGTGTCGCGCACATGGCCCTCAAGTACAAGGGCCTCGCCCCGAAGACGACCGAGCGCGCGGACGTCGCGTCGCTCGCCGGGGCCCCCGATCCGGCGAACCTGACCTACGAGCTTTTGCGCCAAGCGTCGGGCAAGCAGCCGGCGGTGCAAGAAGCGCTGCCGGCGCTCGCGGCCGTACCTGCGGGCATGGTGCGCGTTCCGGACATGACCGGTTGGCCTGCGCGTCGCGCGCTCCAGCAGTCGATGTCGCTCGGCTTGAAGCCGCGGCTCGAAGGTAGCGGTTTGCTCGTGAGTCAAAATCCAGCGCCCGGCTCGGTGATCGAGCCAGGCGCAAGCCTCGTTCTGGTCTTCGAACCCGCTTCATGACCGCCCTCGCCCAGACCCCCGCCTCGAGCACCGGGCTCACCACGGGTGAGCTCGCGCGCGTGCTCGCGCCCTTCGGCGCCGCGCTGCGCGGAGACGCGAGCGTGCGCGTGACCGGCGTGCGCCAGGACTCGCGGCGGATCGAGCCGGGCGACCTGTTCTGCGCGCGGGTGGGCGGCAAGGTGAGCGGCCTCGAGCACGTCGCCCAGGCGGTCGAGCGCGGCGCGGTGGCGCTGCTCGTCGATCGCGGTCGAGCGCCGAGCGATCAGGGCTTGCCCGCGATCGAGGTGGACGACGCGCGCCGCGCGCTCGCGTTTGCGGCAGAAGCGATCTACGGCGAGCCGAGCCGAGCTCTCTGTCTCATCGGGGTGACGGGGACCAACGGTAAGACGACGGTGAGCTTCCTGGTCGAGCACGCGCTCGCCGAGCTCGGCCAGAAGGCTGCGCGCCTCGGCACGCTCGGCCTGAGTTTTCTGGGGAAGGCGAGCGAGGGGTCGCTCACCACGCCCGAAGCCGACGACCTCAGCCGAACCTTCGCGGAAATCGCCGGCGCCGGCGGCACTCACGTCGTGATGGAAGTGTCGAGTCACGCGCTCGAGATCGGCCGCGTCGGCGCGCTCCGCTTCCGGGTCGGCGCGTTCACGAACCTGACCCAGGATCACCTCGACTTCCACGGCACCATGCAGGCGTACGGCGCGGCCAAGCGCCGGCTGTTCCAGGATTTCGAGCTCGAGGCCAGCGTGATCAACGTGGGTGACGCCTTCGGCTCGGAGCTCGGCCGCGCGGCGAGGGGCCGCGTGATCCGCGTCGCTCGCGCCGGAGAGGCCGACATCTCCGTAAGATCCGCGACCGTGGGAGCGCGCGGGATCCAAGCCGAGCTCGGGACACCCTCCGGCAACGTCGCTCTCGCCTCCGCGCTCACCGGCGAGCACAACCTCGAGAACCTCCTGGTGGCGCTCGGTGTGCTCGTGGCGCTCGGCTTCGAGCCGGCGCGCGCCGCGAGCGCGCTCGGTCGCGCGCCTCAAGTGCCGGGACGGCTCGAGCGCTGCGACGGACCCGGCGACGACGTTTCGGTGTTCGTCGACTACGCGCACACTCCCGACGCGCTCGAGCGCGTGCTCGCCGCGCTTCGCCGCGTCAGCTCCGGGGAGCTCGTGTGCGTGTTCGGTTGCGGCGGGGATCGCGACCCCGGCAAGCGTCCCAAGATGGGCGCCGCGGTCGCCGACGCGGCCGATCGCGCCTTCGTCACGAACGACAATCCGCGCAGCGAAGATCCGGCCAAGATCGCGGCCGCCATCGAGCCGCCGCTCGCGGCGAGCGGGATCGCGTACGAGATCGAGCTCGATCGGGCCACCGCCATCCGGCGCGCGATCCTCGAAGCGGCACCGGGCGCGACCGTGCTCGTCGCCGGTAAGGGTCACGAGCCGTACCAGATCATCGGCGCCGAGACGCGTCCGTTCGACGACCGCGACGAAGCGCGGCGCGCGCTCGCCGAGCGCCGCGCCGAGAGGGAGCGCGCGTGAGCCGGATCCCGGAGAACCAGGCGCCCTTCAGCGTGAGCGAGGTGCTCGCGGCCACGTCGGGGCGCGCGAGCGAAGGGCTCGACCGAGGGCTCGAGCTCCGTGGCGTCGGGACCGACACGCGCGCCGATCTCACGGGCAAGCTCTTCGTCGCCCTCGCGGGAGAGCGCTACGACGCGCACGACTACCTGGATCGCGCCAGAACCGCCGGAGCTCTCGCGGCGCTGGTGGAGCGCGCGGTCCCGAACGCTCCGCTGCCGCTCGTGCAGGTGACTTCGACGCTCGCCGCGCTCGGCGACCTCGCGCGCTTCCATCGTCGCCGCTTCGCGGGCAAGGTCGTCGCCATCGGCGGCTCTGCCGGCAAGACCACGACTCGGAGCGCGGTCGGGGCCCTGCTCGAGGTCGCGGCGCCGGGCGCCGTCCACCAGACCAGCGGCAACCTGAACAACCTGATCGGCGTCCCGCTCGTCCTCCTCGGGCTCGCTCCGTCCCACCGCTTCGCCGTCGTCGAAGTGGGCACGAACACGCCGGGCGAGGTCGCGCGCCTGATGGAGATCGTCGAACCCGAGGCCTCGCTGCTCACGCTGATCGACATCGAGCACACCGAGGGCCTCGGCGATCTGGACGGCGTGGAGCGCGAAGAAGGCGACCTCTTCGCCCGCCTGCCTACCGGCGCCACGGCGATCGGCAACGTGGACGACGCTCGCGTTGCTCGTCAGCTCGCGCGCGCTCGGGTGGCGCGAAAGCTCGGCTACGGTCTCGGCGCCTCGGGCGACGTCGGCGTGCTCGAACGCGCGGCGCGGGGCCTCGAGGGGCAAAGCTTGCGCGTTCGGTTGCCCTCGGGCGAGGTCCGCCTGGACGTCCCGCTGCTCGGTGATGCGGGAGCGCTCGCTCTGCTGGCCGCGCTGTCGGTGCTCCAGGTGTTCGCGCCGGGAGCGCTCGCCGACCCGGGAGCCCTCACGCGCGCGCTCGGTCGCGCGGGGGAGCCGGGGCGCTTGCGGCCGCTCGAGCTCGCCGAGGGTACCGTCGTGCTCGACGACACGTACAACGCGAACCCCGCCAGCGTGCTCGCCTCGATCCAGGCAGCGCGGGAGCTCGCGACCTCGCGCAGGTCGCGTTTGGTCCTGGTGCTCGGCGAGATGCGCGAGCTCGGGCGGGCCTCGCGTGACGAACACGAGCGCGTCGGCAAGGCGCTCGCGGAAAGCGGCGCCGCGGCCCTCGTCGCCATCGGCGGGGACGCCGAGCTCTACCTCGAGGGCGCGCGCCGTTCCGGGATTGACGCCGTGTTTTCCGAAGATTCGGCCAGCGCGCTCGCCGTGGTCCGCGAACGCGTGCGGCCGGGCGACGTCGTTCTGGTGAAGGCTTCGCGCGGTGTGCGCGCGGAGCGGGTCGTCGAGGAGCTCGCCGGCGGAGGAAGTACGAGAACGTGATCTACGAGCTCCTGTTCCCGCTCTCCACGAAGGTGGACTGGCTGTCCTGGCTGAACGTGCTCAGGTACACGCCCTTCCGCGCCATCATGGCCGCGATTTCGGCCATGTTGATGAGCTTCGTCGTGGCGCCCTGGTTCATCAAGCGCCTGCGCGGCAAGCAGATCAGCCAGATCATCCGCGAAGAAGGGCCGGCCTCCCACTTCTCGAAGCGCGGCACGCCGACCATGGGCGGCTCGCTGATCCTGCTCAGCATCCTGGTGCCGACGGTGCTGTGGGCCGACGTGAAGAACGTGTTCGTCGCCGCGACCGCGGGCGTCACCGCCGGCTACGGCGCGGTCGGCTACCTCGACGATCGGCTCAAGATCTCGGGCTCGAACACGCGAGGACTGCCGGGGCGCTACAAGCTGCTCGGTCAGATCGTGGTCGGTGGGTTCGCGCTCGCGTTCCTGTTCCTCAATACGCCGGAGCTGCCCCAAGCCTGGGTCGAGATTCGTGCCCGCCTCGCGATCCCCTTCCTGGCCTTCGCGAAGCACCCCATCGAGCTTCCGATCCTCGTCTACCTCGGGTTCGCGCTGTTCGTGGTGGTGGCGATGAGCAACGCCGTGAATCTCACCGACGGCCTCGACGGCCTGGCTATCGGTCCGGTGATCATCAACGCCGGCACGTATACGCTCTGGGCTTACATCGCCGGTTCGGTGCTCTTCGGACGCCCACTCGCGGGCTACCTCGACATCGCTGGCATCCCCGAGATGAGCGAGCTTGCCGTCTTCGGGGCAGCCGTGGTCGGCGCGGGCTTCGGCTTTCTCTGGTACAACACCTACCCGGCTCAGGTCTTCATGGGAGACGTGGGGTCGCTCGCGCTCGGCGGCGGCCTCGGCATGATGGCCGTGATTACCAAGACCGAGCTTCTCAGCATCATCCTGGGCGGCCTCTTCTTCGTCGAGGCCGTGAGCGTCATCACGCAGGTGGTTTCATTCAAGCTGTTCAAGAAGCGGGTCTTCTTGATGGCTCCCATCCACCATCATTACGAGAAGAAGGGGTGGCCGGAGCCGCGCATCATCGTGCGGTTCTGGATCATCAGCGTCCTTCTGGCGTTGGTCGCGCTCTCTTCGCTCAAGCTTCGGTGACCATGAACCTCAAAGGGAAGAACGTGATTGTGGTCGGGCTCGGCAAGAGCGGAGTCGCGGCGACTCTGCTCTGTCACGAGCGCGGCGCAGAGGTGCTCGGCAACGACAGCGCGCCGCTCGAAAAGTGGCCGCCTCAAGCCAAGGCGCTCGCCGGGCGCGGTATCAAGACCGTGGCCGGCACTCATCGCGGCGTCGCGTTCGAGCGCGCCCAGCTCGTGGTGGTCTCGCCCGGCGTTCCGGCCATGCCGGAGCTCGAGCGGGCGCTCGCGAGCGGAGCCGAGGTGATAGGCGAGCTCGAGCTCGCCTCCCGCTGCTACGAAGGCGAGCCCGTCGTGGCGGTCGGCGGCACCAACGGCAAGAGCACGACCACCACCCTCGTGGGTGAGCTGCTCTCCGCGGCGGGTGAGAAGGTCTTCACCGGCGGCAACCTGGGCCGGCCGGCGGTCGAGGCCGTGGACGGCGAGTTCGACTGCATCGTGCTCGAGGTCTCGAGCTTCCAGCTCGAGCGCGCCCCGAGCTTCCGTCCGAAGGTCAGCGTGCTGCTCAACGTCACGGAGGACCACCTCGATCGCTACCCCAGCTTTTCGGCCTACGCCGAGGCGAAGGGCAACGCCTTCGTGAACCAGACGGCCGACGACGTCGCCGTCGTGCCGTTCGGTGACCGCATTTGCGAAGAGCAGGCCCGGCGCGGCAAGGGGCGCGTCGTGTTCTTCGGCTCGGCCGGTGACTACGTGATCGACGGGCAAGCCGTGGTCGAGAGCGCGAGCGGCGAGCGCTTCGACCTTTCGCAGACGCGCCTCCACGGCGCGCACAACTACCTGAACGCGGCTGCGGCGATCGCGGCGGCGCGCGCGCTCGGGATCTCGGGCGACTCGGTGCGCCTCGGTCTCTCGCGCTTCGAACCCTTGCCGCACCGCATGGCGCTCGCGGGGGAGGTCGCGGGGGTGCGCTTCTACGACGACTCCAAGGGCACCAACGTCGGCGCCGCGGTGACCGCGCTCTCGGGGTTGCGCGAGCCGAAGGGAGTCTTGATCGCGGGCGGCCGTGACAAGCTCGGCGCCTACGAGCCGCTCGTCGACGCCCTGCGGCAGAAGGGGCGCGCCGTAGTGCTGATCGGGGAGGCCGCCGATCGCATCGCTCGGGCGGTCGGCGACGCGCTGCCCGTCACGCGCGCGACGAGCATGCCCGAGGCGGTCCGGCTCGCGTTCGAAGCGGCCGAGCCGGGGGACGCGGTGCTCCTCAGCCCGGCGTGCTCGAGCTTCGACATGTTCAAGAGCTACGCCGATCGCGGCGACCGCTTCGTGGACGCGGTGCGTGAGCTCTCGGCGGCGGGGAAGGCCTCGTCATGAAATCGGTCGTCGAGCTCTTGAGCGGAGGGGCCCGCCGCGGGCCCGTCGACATCGTGCTGGCGGCGACCGCCATCGCCTTGCTCGGGTTCGGCGTGGTGATGGTCTACAGCGCGAGCGTGGTCGAGGCCACGGTGGTGTTCCGGGACCCGCAGTACTTCCTGAAGCGCCAAGCGGTCTACGCGCTCGGCGGTCTCGCGATCATCCTCTTGGTTTCGCGCATCGACTATCACCGGCTACGGCCCCTCACGTATCCCATCCTCGGCGTCGTCACGGTGATGATGATCCTGAGCGTGATCGGGTTCGGGCACACGGGCGGCGGCGCCGCGCGCTGGCTCGCGCTGGGTCCGATCCACATCCAGCCGTCGGAGGCGGCCAAGCTCGCCCTGATCCTCTGGCTCGCGTACTCGCTCGCGAAGAAGCAGGAGAAGGTGAAGAGCTTCTCCATCGGCATGGTCCCGCATTTTCTGATGGCCGGCTTCTTGATGGCGCTCTGCCTCAAGCAGCCGGACTTCGGCGGCGCCTCGATGCTGCTCCTGCTCACCTTCACGCTGCTGTTCGTGGCCGGCGCCCGACTCGGGTACCTGCTCGGCGCGGCCATGCTCGGCGCGATCTTCGCCATCTGGGCGGTGCGCTTCACCGACTACCGCTGGGAACGCATGCTCGCCTGGTTCAACATGGCCGAGCACCGCGGCGACCTCGCGTACCAGCCGTTCCAGAGCGTGATGAGCTTCGGATCTGGGCAGTTCTCGGGGCTCGGGCTCGGGCAAGGGCTCCAGGTGCTCTACCTGCCGGAGGCGCACACGGACTTCATCTCCGCCATCGTGGGCGAGGAGCTCGGATTGCTCGGGATCCTGTGCTTGTGCGGCGCCTACCTCTTGATCGTCTCTCGCGGAGTGCGCACCGCGCTCGAGGCGGACGACGACTACGGCTCCTACATCGCGTTCGGTATCTCGGTGCTGTTCGGCGCGCAGGCGCTGATCAACATGTCCGTCGCGATGGCCATGCTCCCGACCAAGGGCCTCACGCTGCCGTTCGTGAGCTACGGCGGGTCGTCGCTCCTCGTGAACGCGACCGCGATGGGCGTGTTGCTCGGCATTTCGCGCCGCAGCGAGAGCCGGCGCAACACGCGCACGACCGCCGGTGGGCCGCTGCCCGAAGCGAGCGCCATGCTCGTCACCGAAGCCACCTTCGCGCCCGAAGCGATGCGCGGCGCGAAGCGAGCGCCCCAGGAGGCCCGGGCATGAGCAACACGTTGATTTTCGCGGGTGGGGGTACGGGCGGGCACGTGTATCCGATGCTCGCGATCGCTTCGGAGGTGAAGCGCCTGGCTCCTGACGTGCGCCTGGTCTTCGTGGGCACGTCGCGCGGCGTCGAGGTGAGCGTGGTCCCGGCCGCGGGGTTCGAGCTCGAGCTCCTCGACGTGCAGCCGCTGCGCGGTGGCGGCGTCGCCCAGGCCTTCAAAGGCGCCTATCGCGCGGCGCGTTCGTTGCCGATCGCCCGCGATCTGGTGCGCCGTCTCTCGCCGCGCGCGTTGCTCTCGGTCGGCGGTTACGCGTCGGGCCCGGTCGCGCTCGCCGCGTGGTCCTCTTCGGTGCCCGTCGCGCTCGTCGAGCCGAACAGCGCCATCGGCCTCGCCAATCGTCTGATCGCTCGCCTGGTCCGGCGCGCCTACACCGCTTTCGACGAGTCTGCTCGTTACTTCGAGCGGGGCAGCGTCCTCCGGACCGGCGTGCCGATTCGCGGCGGCTTCGACCCGAGCCCCTACGCGCCCGGGCGGCCGCTGCGTTTGCTCCTCTTGGGCGGAAGCCAGGGAGCGAAGGCGCTGAACGAGGCCGTTCCGCGCGCGCTGCTCGACGTGAAGAGCGAGCTTACGATCGTGCATCAATGCGGGCGCGCCCACGAGCAAGCGGTGCGCGCGCTGTACTCCGAGCTCGGGGTCGCGAACGCCACGGTGAGGCCCTACATCGACGACATGCCGCGAGCGCTCGCTGAGGCGGACCTCGTGATCGGGCGCGCGGGGGCGAGCGCGGTCGCGGAGATCTGCGCCATCGGGAGGCCGAGCCTGCTCGTGCCGGGCGCGTTCGGCGGCGACCACCAGCGGCACAACGCCGAGGCGCTCGAGTCCGCCGGTGCTTCGATTTGCGTGCTCAACGCCGACGCCACTCCCCAGCGTCTCGCTCGAGAGATCGAGGCGCTCGCGGCGGATCGCGATCGCCTGGTGCGGATGGCGGACGCGGCCAAAAGCCTCGGTCGCCCCGAAGCTTCACGCTCCATCGCAAAAGATCTCCTCTCGCTCGCGGGTCTGCCGAACGCAGGCGCCGAAGCGCCGCCCGAGCCTTCGAGCTCCAACTCGGAAGCGACGGGCTCCGACCTATCGACTATCAACTATCGACCCCTCGAGGGAGCGTCGCATGTTTAGAGGTCGCGTTCGCCACGTTCACTTCATCGGCGTGGGCGGCATCGGGATGAGCGGCCTGGCCGAGATCTTGCGGACGCTCGAGTTCGACGTTTCGGGCTCTGATTTGCGCGAGAGCGAGAACACGCGAAACCTCACGCGGCTCGGCGTTCGCATCGACGTCGGGCACCGCGCGGAGAACGTGCGCGGCGCGGACGTGGTCGTCTACTCGAGCGCCGTCTCGCCCGAGAACCCCGAGATGATCGAGGCGAAGGCGCTCGGCACGCCCGTCATCCCTCGCGCCGAGATGCTCGCCGAGCTCATGCGCGTGAAGTACGGCATCGCGATCGCCGGCTCCCACGGCAAGACCACGACCACCTCGCTCGTGGCGACGATCCTGCGCGCGGCCGGCTTCGACCCGACGGTGGTGGTGGGCGGGCGCATGGCCGCGCTCGGCAGCAACGCACGGCTCGGCGCCGGAGACATGCTGGTCGCGGAGGCTGACGAGAGCGACGGCTCGTTCCTGCGCCTTTCACCGACGATCGCCGTCGTGACCAACATCGACCCCGAGCACCTCGATTTCTACAAGGATCACGAGACGCTGAAGAGCGCCTTCGTCTCCTTCGTCGAGAAGGTGCCCTTCTACGGCCTCGCGATCCTCTGCCTCGATCATCCACACGTGCAGGATCTCTTGCCGAGGATCGGCCGCCGGCACGTCACGTACGGGCTCTCGCCGCAGGCCGACTACCACGCGCGCGCCATCCAGTTCCGCGGGCTCTCGACGACCTTCGTCGCCTACCGGCGGGACGAGCCGCTCGGTGAGTTCTCGGTCCGGATGCCGGGGCAGCACAACGTGCTCAACACGCTCTCGGCGATCGCCGTCGCGGACGAGCTCGAGGTCCCGCTCGACGTGGTCAAGCACGCGCTCGCGACTTTCCACGGCGTCGCGCGCCGCTTCACGATCGTCGCCGAGGTGGGGGGAGTCACCCTGGTCGACGATTACGGCCATCACCCGGCCGAGGTCGAGGCGACGCTCAGGGCAGCGCGCGGCGCTTACGCCGGGCGCATCATCGTCGCCTTCCAGCCTCACCGCTACACCCGCACGGCGCACCTTTTCGACGAGTTCACGCGCGCCTTCAACGACGCCGACGTGGTCATCTTCAGCGACATCTACCCGGCGGGTGAACCCCCAATCCCCGGGGTGACCGCCGAGCGCCTGGCCAAGGCGGTCACGGAGCACGGACACCACCACTCGAGCTACGTGGCCGATCGACGAGAGCTCTGCGACCGCATCGCTCGCGACGCTCGGCCCGGCGACGTCGTCATCGCGCTCGGTGCGGGCGACATCAACAAGATCCTACCCTCGATTGCGGCGGAGCTCGGCGCTCGAGCCGCGGAAGCAGGGGTGAAGTCATGAGCCAGAAACGCGTTCGAGCGCACGGCGCCGCGCTCACGGCCCCGAGCGAGGAGTACTCGGTCGATGAGAGCCCGGAGGTCTCGGCGGTGAAGGAGAAGGCGGGCCGGAACCGCGCCGTGTCGGCGCCGCCCCCCGCTCCAGGCAGGTTCGTGGGCCAGGCGCTCGCGGCCCTGAAGCTCGCTGCCGGGCTCGCGGTGGTGATCGGCGTCGCGGTCTCGGTCGCCTACAGCGTGCACCGGTACGCGCTCACCACGCCGCGCTTCGCCCTGAAGACGGTCGACCTGGTGGGAGCCAAGCGGCTGACCTCCGCTCGCATCGAGCAGCTCGGCGGCCTCGAAAGGGGCAAAAACCTCTTCGCTCTCGACGCGGAGGGGGCCGAGCGCAAAATCCTCGAGGACCCCTGGATCGGCAGCGTTCGCATCACCCGCGAGCTGCCGAGCACCCTGAAGGTAGAAATCACCGAGCGCGACGCGGTCGCGGCCGCGGCCATCGGCGACCGGATCTACCTCGTCACGAGCGCGGGGGAGCCGTTCAAGCTGCTGGAGTCGGACGACCCGACCGATCTGCCGGTCGTGACGGGCATCGGCCCCGACGAGCTGGCTCGCGACCGGGCGCGCGCCCTCGAGCGC